>CAISRK010000456.1 GCA_903887815.1 uncultured Bacteroidales bacterium
ATGAATGATTATATTGCAAAGCCCGTGGATGAGAAATTGCTGTACAGCAAAATTGTTGGAGAAGTAAAAAGAACCATCCTCCTGAACCGGAACACAGGGGAAGAAAAAGAGATTGTAGAAGTTAAAACTTTAAAATACACCGATCTGCACTACCTCATAACACGGACTAAATCAAACCCGGTGTTAATGATGGAAATGATATCACTCTATCTCGAACAAACACCGCCCCTGGTTAGCGTGATGAAAAAAAGCTGGAATGAAAAAGACTGGAGTTCGTTATATGCTTCAGTACATAAAATGATTCCGTCATTTGCAATTATGGGAATTAACATCAACTATGAAAACATGGCTAAAAAAGTGCAGGACTTTGCAAAAAACCAGCAGCAGTCCGAAGGAATATCAGATCTCGTTTTACAGCTCGAGACTGTTTGCACGCAGGCCTGTATCGAATTAACCAAAGAGTACGCACTATATAAACAAGCTAACTGATGAGTAACGAGAAAAAAATTAATCTTTTCCTGGTCGACGATGATGCCTTGTATCTGAAAATCCTGGAGATCGAATTGATGGAGCACGCCGATTTTTCGATCAGTACGTTTGCTACAGGCGAGCTCTGCATTGCGAATCTGTCGCAAAACCCTGATGTCATCATTTTGGACTATCATTTGGATGGCATTGATAAAACGGCCATGAACGGAATCGACACACTGGATAAAATCAAAGCGTATAATCCTGATATTCCGGTGGTAATGCTTTCATCACAGGATAAAATTGAGGTTGCTGTCGATTGTATGTTGCACAAGGCGGCTGATTACGTCGTAAAAAGTGAAACCGCATTTATACGCCTTCAAAAAGCCATTTCAACCCTATTCCATACCCGTAAAATTGAAAAAACGCTAAACTGGTATATGGAAAGGATGTAAGTTCGTTTTGTTGGGGTTTTTTTGTTGCCAGCCGGATATAGGGGGAAAATACATTATAAATAAGAGCGTTGCCATCAGGGCAGGGCTCTTTTTTTATTCGTATCGAAACATGCCGGATGTGTGAATTGTGTAACTATTCACAGGAATTGTGTAAGGAATTTCCCTTCTGTTTGACTTACATTTAATGCTTGATAGCTGAATGAATTATTTACAGATATTGTTTAAAAACCAAATACAATGGATGAAATACTTACCCCTGATCAATGGTTTGATCTGCAGGGCCGATTAAAACAAAAATTTCCCGAGCTGAGTGAATCCGATCTTCAGTACGAAGAATCAGCCGAACAGGACATGTTGCGAATGGTCGAATACAAACTTCATAAGACCAAGGTCGAAATGAAGCGTATTATTTCCTGGATTTGATAAGGTTCTGTGCTTTAATGATTTGATATTGCAGCCGGTTTGAAATCCCGGCATGCAAACAAAAAGAGGCTGTCTCGATTTAGAGACAGCCTCTTTATTTATCCTGAATGTTTTGCAAACCTTGTTGATCGCTGATCCAGCTTTCCCTTTCTGCAGGTTTGAAGCGGATCTGCGACAGGGTTTCGCAATCTAGTGAGTTCGCCTGTAAATACTCAGGACCTGCCTTCAGGAAAGAACTTCCTTCTTAGGATTGGTCCTGTATAAGAAGCGTTTCTTTGCTTCCACAGGATCGGCGTCCATGGCAATATAAATTGTTGTTTTGCGATCAATTACAACAGCCTGCAATTTGCCTGTATTAGGCGAATCCATATGATTATGCTTCTTGTCGTTCATAGTCTTTGGTATTAGTAAGAATGAAATTCTGGTAAATCAATGGTTTTCAATATAATTGGTTTTCAATATTTAAAGCCTGTTTACAATGCCAGCTATGAGCCGGTAGTATAATTAAGCGTTGAAAACCTGTTGTTATACTGTCCTTTTGATTCCCTCGTAAAAAAAGCGAGTGACCGCTCCTTTTACAAGGGGTGGCCGCTACTTTGCATTTATTGATTGGGTTAGAACCTGTATCCAAGTGATAAACCAAAACCTGTGTTTTTTACTGCCGATTTATCGTCGGTACGTATTTTGTATTCAGGATTAATTTTTATCATTCCAAGTTGCGAGTTAAACTGCGCAAAGATGCCGTTCGACAATTCGTAACCGGCAAAAACATTTCCTCCTATATCCAGTGACTTATAATAAGGCACTGTTAAATCCTCGTTAGTTTCGACCACATTCTGAAACCTGATATCCTGGTCGAGGGAGACATCGCCTCCTTTGGTTACTACTTTACCGCTGAATCCATACGCAACATACGGTCCGAATCCAAGCATAAAATAACCGTTTCCAAGCAAAGCCTTGTATACCAGGTTTAGAGGCATCTCAATGTACGAAAGAGTGGTTGTCTTTGTGTATGTTGTCCCTAACAAGGTGTATTGGTTTTTTGCTCCTTTTGTTGAGTAAATCAACCCGGGCTGAAAATAGAACTTCGTAACAATTGGGATCTGGATATTGCCTCCGGCATGATAACCCATGTTTATATCATTTGTAAGTTTGTCGCCACTACCATCATTACCGATCATATTCTGGAAGTTAATTCCGCCAACTACACCAAATGATGTTTTTTCTTTTTCCGCATCCTGGGCTATTGCCAAAAAGGCTGAAAGCATCAGGATCATTGATATAGAAATCAGTTTACTTTTCATAATTATCAGTTTTAATGTTATGGTTTAATTTATTTCCCGGCAATTTTTCCGGCATCAGCTTTCTTTTTTTCATTTGCTGTGATCAGGAACTCTACCCTGCGGTTCTGGGTCTGGCCATCGGCTGTATTATAGTTATATTTTGGAACCCTTTCGCCGAATCCGTTAATCGAAAGGCGATCGGTCGGAATGCCTCTCAGGCGCAAGTAATCAGACACTGATGCGGCTCGCCTTACTGAGAGCTTGCTGTTATAGGTATCACTTCCTTTACTATCAGTGTGGCCCTGAACCTCAATATTCGTTTCGGGGTATGTAACCAGCACTGTATACAGTTTGTTAAGGTTAAGTTTTGCATCCTCCGAAAGATTTGCTTTGTCGAATCCAAATAAAACATTGTTGCTGAATTCAACCACAAAGACTTCTCCAACGCGCTCAACCTTTGCATCGGGAACGGTTTTTAAAATTTCCTCAGCCTGCTTAACCATCTGGTGGCCTATTACAGCCCCGGTAACGCCGCCTGCAGTAGCGCCCATAGCTATATTTCCTGCTGCTTTTCCGATTACGGCACCTATTGCGCCTCCAACAACTACGCCAACGGCCACGCCTTTCCGGGTTTTATTTAACGACGAGCAGCCCGACAACAGCAAAGCTGTAAAGGCTACTACTATTATACTTATTACTGCTTTTTTCATTCCGATTGATTTTAATTGATTCGTCAGCATCTGCTGAATCCTGCTGGTCTACCTGTAAACAGGCTTATATACCCACTAAAAGGCAAAGGGATTACTGTTTGCCGGCAGGAGGTTAAGGTGTAGCTTACCTGAATGCAAAGGTCCGGGGTTTTCTACTCCTGTGTATTACAGAACTTTGGGAATAACTTACATCATTCACACATAAGCATTAGCTGTCCTTAAACAAATTCAAATTTCACATAGTTCTTGCACCCATTTCCGGAACCGGTAACAGGCAGGTGGCATGGGATCCGGGATTATAAAAAAATTAAGCGTTTGTTTACTTTTATAGAAACCTGCATCTTTCAGCAGCGGGTTCCCGCGGAAAAGGTGTGAATCATGTAACTCTTAGCGGTAACTGTGTAATGCTCCTGGGTTTTTGCCTGTCTACTTTTGTAGTACGATTTATTCACCCCGGATACAAACCGGGTATATCCCCTGATAGTTTAGTTAACTACCTAACATTAAAAGTAATTAATCCACAACATTATGAAAGCGAGCATAAAATTTTTAATGGTATTGATGGCAGTTATGCTCTCATCAGCTATAAAGCCTAAACAGGTATCGTCACAGCAATTCGATGTCAGTTACCAGGTTTTCTATGACCAGCTGAGTCCTTATGGCCAATGGGTCGACAATCCCAGTTACGGATATGTTTGGTTACCGGATGCAGGGCGCGATTTTGTCCCCTATTCAACACAAGGCCACTGGATAATGACCGAATATGGCTGGACCTGGGTGTCGGATTATGTATGGGGATGGGCGCCTTTTCATTATGGCCGCTGGGATTATGATGATTATTACGGATGGTACTGGGTTCCTGATACCGAATGGGGTCCTTCGTGGGTAATCTGGCGCAGGGCCGAAGGTTACTATGGATGGGCACCTATGCAGCCGGGCATAAGCATAAATGTGTATTTCGAAAGAGATTACAATATGCAGAGTGAATACTGGATGTTTGTCCGCGACAGGGATTTTCAGCGAACCAACCTCAACCGGTATTATGCCGACCGGAGTGTAAGCCAGACCATAATTGTCAACTCCACTGTAATAAATACAACTTATGTTGATAACAGCCGCCATACCACCTATGTTTCAGGGCCAAACAGGGCCGATGTACAGCGTACAACAGGTAAAAGCGTTAACAGGATTGCGGTACAGGAATATAACAAGCCCGGGCAAAAGCTGAATAAAACAAGTCTTCAGATATACAGGCCCCAGGTTGAAAAAAACAATAATAATGGTCGCAAACCGGCTCCGGCCAGGATAACCGACAAGCAAAACATAAAACAACCTTCAGGAAGAAATGCAAATACCCAACCGGGCAATTTAGCACCGGCTAATAATGGAAAGCAAAGGCAGGATCAGCAGCAGAAACAGCAGATTCAGCAACAACAGGACCGACAGAAGCAACAGCAACAAAAAAATCAACAGCCGCGACAGAATCAACAATTGGACCCGCAAAAGCAACAACAACAACAGGACCAACAGATTCAGCAGCAAAAGAGTCAACAGCAAGAGCAGCAGCAACTGAAGCAAAACCAGCAGCAACAGCAGCAGCAGCGGGATAAACAGAAAGTGCAGCAACAGCAGCAGCTCAACCAACAGCAGGACCAGCAGAAACAGCAACTGCAACAGCAGCAGAGGCAACAACAGGATCAGCAGAAACAACAACAGCAGAAACAACAGGTTGATCAGCAAAAGCAGCAGCGGCAGCAGATTGACCAGCAGAAGCAGCAACAACAGCAAATGAAGCAACAGCAGGATCAGCAGAAACAACAGCAAAATCAGCAAAATCAACAGCAGCAACAGCAGCAACAAAGGCAACAGCAGCCAAATACTGTAAAACCACAGAATAACAATACGAACACTCAGCCTGCCCAACCACGAAATTCAGCTGAGCCTTCGAAGAATAAGCAGAAAAAACAAACCAACGAAAATAAGCGTACCGAACCGCCAAAGTAAGCGGCACAGTGAGAATACATAAATGAATGGTATGCAATTGCCATTCGCAGGCAAAAAGGTTGAACAATAATGATACTTAACAAAACACGAAATGAAAACATATACAATCAAAAAGGTGCTTATTGCACTCGATTACAATCATACAGCAAAAAAAGTAGCCGAAACCGGTTATGCAATGGCAAAAGCAGTAGGGGCTGAAATCACCCTGCTTCATGTAATATCCGATCCCGTATATTATGCATCCACCGAATATTCGCCTATTATGGGGCTCACCGATTCACTGGGTGTGGATCCCTTAAAGTTCGATGGGGATGACCGCCTGCGGAAGGTTTCACAGTATTTTCTTGATGATACAAAACACTACCTCGGCGACGAAACCATCAAAACCATGATCGAAGAAGGTGATTTTGCAAGTTCAATTTTAACTGCTGCAAGCAGCACCCAGGCAGATGTAATTGTTATGGGTTCGCATAGCCGGAAATGGCTCGAAAACATTGTTATGGGCAGTGTCACCCAGGAAGTCCTTCAACACTCGGCTATACCGCTTTTCATCGTACAAACCCGGAAACGCAATTGACTCGAAACATCAGGTAACCCGGATGTGTGAATGATATAACTCTTTAACTCAATTGTGTAACACATCCCTTTCCTATATAACCCAACTTTGTCTCCTTGTGATAATTCATTCGCAACTCAATAAAAAATATCATGAAAAATAATGAAGTACCGGAAACAATTATTCAGATAAATATACCGGAACAAAAACCAGTGTGTGCTGAAATGAGTGTTGTTGCAAAAGCAGGCAGGAACATGCGTAAAATCTTTTATATAACCAGCCTGGCCGGGATTGCAATTTGCTTTGGCTCATGCACGGCTACAGGTTATGTGGCTACCGAACCTTCGTATGTTGAATACAGCAGGCCGCCACAACCAAGTTCAGTCCATATATGGGTTGGCAATGACTGGGTGTACAGCCAGCAAAATCACATATATGTGCAGAAGCCCGGCTACTGGGAAAAACCCAGCCATAATCGTACGTATGTGTCGGGTTACTGGCAGTCAAGTCCACAGGGACAACACTGGGTGCCGGGTCATTACCAGAGAAATCATCGTTAATCAGCCAATAATCGGGTGATTGAGTTTAATTTCAGCCATCCTGTTCGTATGAAATAGCCGAAAATATCCCCGGCCGGATGAATTCCTGTCAGGGATATTTTCGCTTGGCTGAACTGACAAAATATACGGATACCGACGCTTTAACCCTAACCTGTTACACCAATGAATTTCGTGGATTATTATAAAATTCTGGGTATTGATAAAACAGCTACTCCCAAAGACGTTAAGAGCGCCTACAGGAAATTAGCCCGGAAGTATCATCCCGATTTAAATCCCGACAATGCGGATGCGAAACGCAATTTTCAACAGATTAACGAAGCAAACGAAGTCCTGAGCGATCCCGAAAAACGGAAGAAATTCGACCAGTACGGCAAGGATTGGCAACATGCCGGAGAGTTTGAAAAGCAAAATCAATACGACAGGCAATCGGGCACAGGCGGACAGCGATTCCGAAGTGAAGAACCAGGAGGCGATTTTTCCGACTTTTTCGAAAACATGTTTGGCGGATCGGCAGGGGGTGGTAGAAGCCGGCAGGCAAAATACCGCGGCGAAGATTTTAAAACGGAATTACAACTCGACCTTATTGATGCGTATAAAACCCGGAAACAAACCCTTACGGTGAACGGCAACAAAATAAGGATTACTATCCCGGCCGGGATCGAAAACGGCCAAACTATAAAAATCCAGGGACATGGAGGCCCGGGAACTAACGGCGGGCCGAACGGCGATCTCTATATTACCTTTTCAATAGCTAATCACACCACAATGAAAAGGTTAGGAGATAATCTGTACACTACCGCCGACCTGGACCTGTTCACGGCGGTGTTGGGAGGAGAAATCACCATCAAAACCCTTGATGGGCAGGTTAAACTCAACGTAGCCCCCGAAACACAGAATGGCAGTAAAATAAAACTGAAAGGCAAAGGATTCCCGGTTTATAAGGACGACGGGCATTTCGGTGACCTGTTCGTTACTTGGAACATTAAAATCCCCTCAAATCTCAGCGACAAACAGAAAGAATTATTTGCCGAACTGTCCAGAGCCTGATTATACAATAAAAGTCATGAAAACAGACCATTTAATACCCGTTGATGAGTTCTGTACCCATCACAACATTGATCCTTCATTTATCCGCTCATTACAGCAAACAGGTCTTGTAGAAATTATTACCCTTGAAGAAACGGGGTTTATTTATACAAACCAGCTGCCTGAAGTTGAGAAATATATCCGTTTCTATTTTGATCTTGATATTAACATCGAAGGTATCGAAACCATCACCCATATGCTGCAACGAATAAGTCTGATGCACGACGAAATTGTATCGCTTCACAACAAGCTGCTGCTTTATGAAACTGATAAGTAAATACAATATTTCAATATTAATTTAAACCCTTTAAAATAAAACGAAAATGAAAACAGAAAGCCAGTTGGGCATATATATGGATCATACCAGTGCCATTATAGTGGAATTAAAAGGTTACGCAGTTTTTCAATCCAGGCTGTCGTCAGGGTTTACCCAGGAAGACAGGGAATTGGCATTAAAAAAGAGTGAAAACCTGATGAACAATAAAAAACAGCACGAAAAGGCACATTATTACAAACTTATAAGCGAAACGATCAGGAATTCCAACGAGGTGCTCCTGTTCGGACCAACCGATGCTAAAAACGAGTTATACAACCTGCTTAAAAAAAACCATTTGTTTGACAAAATAAAAATTGAAGTCAAAGGCTCCGATAAAATGGAGGAAATACAGGTGAATGAATTTGTTAAAGAATACTTTGCGGAAGTCCGGGCCAGCTCACTCCGTTTTTAATAGTCATTCCTCCAGGAGTGCAGAACAGCCGGACCATGATTTATTTCATGTGTGAATGTTGCAACTCTTTCAGCGAATTGTGTAACGCTTTATACCCTTAGCAGGACCAACTTTGCAATAGAAAATTATTTCACACTGTAGCGCCAGTGCGTTAATTAATACCAACCAAAATGAATACGATCGAGATAAAAGGAAACTGGAATGAGCAGAAAGGCAAGCTCAAACAGAAATTCGGGTATTTAACGGATAACGATCTTATGTTTACTGAGGGCAAGAAAGACGAGATGCTTGGAAATCTGCAAATCAAACTCGGAAAAACAAAAGGCGAACTGATCAGGATCATTGAATCGCTCTGACAGACTGCTTTTTACAAAAAAATACCGTTTTGCAATGTCATACGGTATTTTAATACCCCTGCATATTCTTTAGCCATATGTAATTCAACAAAAAATGAAAAAGATAATTTATTCCCTCGTCATTGCAACAATACTTATAGCCGGCATCGAATTCACCGGATGCCAGACACGGCCGCAAAGCACCGAAGAGATAGCGGCCCAGGCAAAAATTGACAGCGCAAAACAGGATCTGCTGGAAGCACAGCAAACTGCAACCACCGAGGAATGGGAGGCTTTTAAAACGGAATCGGAAATAAAGATCAGGATCAATGAACTCAGTATAGCTGATTTAAAAGACAGGATGTTCGAATCGGGGAAGAAAGATGACGTGCTTTATGCCGAAAACATAAACAAACTCGAAAAACAAAATGAAGCGCTAAAAGCAAGGATAAAAAATCACGATAACGCTGAGAACCGAAAAGTGAAATGGGAGACGTTTAAAAGTGAATTCAATCACGATATGGACGAACTCGGCAAGGCGCTCAAAGACCTGACAGTAAAAAATACAAAATAAGTCCCGGGTAAATTTAAGCAAGTTCATCATGAGCCCGTTCGGTGATGGATTACCTTTTGCTGAAAAGACAAACTGCAAAGCAATCAACCCCTCTTTAAAACTGCAAACCCTATGTGTGAATATTGTAACTCTTAATATTAATTGTGTAATGGTTTCAGCAAGTAACAGAACCACCTTTGTAGTGAAAAAACAAATATATCCGTCCCCGTCAATTACGGGAAATAAAACTTTAAAAAATGGACAGCCCGGAAACAAAACGAACCTGGAATGAGCAAAAAAGCAGGCTCAAACAAAAATTTGCAATTTTAACTGACAACGATCTGGTTTTTGCCGAAGGCAAAAACGAAGAGATGCTAGCTAAACTACAGATTACCCTTGGCAAAACCAGGGAAGAATTGCGTAAAATTATTTCATCATTATGATTCTCATTTTCCTACAATGATACCATAATGGTCATACAGTTACTTAATACTACGATTGCCTCTTCTATAAATCTAACCTAAAACAAACGTTATGAAAAAATTACTTTACGTCCTGGTAATTCCAGTTATCCTGCTGGCCTCCGGATGCAATCAGAAAAATGTTGAAATTGCCCAGTTGAAAGCTAAAAACGATAGCCTCATGTCAATGGGCTTTGTTAAGGATTCAACAGTTATTGACTTTGTGAATGCCTTTAACGATATCCAGTCGAACCTGGATTCAATCAAGATGAAAGAAAAAATCATCAGCAAAAATGCAGAGGGAAGCTCCGAAATCAAAACCAGGGTGAAAGACCAGATTAACAGCGACATAAATCTTATTTACAAACTACAACAGGAAAACAAGGCAATGGTAGCATCGTTGCGTTCGAAACTGAAAAAATCAGGCGTTCATGCAGTTGAACTGGAACAAATGATTGATAACCTGAACAAACAGATTGAAGAAAAAGATGTACAGATTGCACAGCTTAAAGTCGATCTCGAAAAAGTAAATGTTCAGGTAACTGACTTAACAACCAAGGTTGTTGGCTTGAATGCCGATGTTGTCGACCTGAGCACAGCCAATGCAAAACAGGAGCAGGTTATCGCTTCAAAAACCGCTGAACTGAATACCGCTTACTATGTAATTGGTACAACGAGCGACCTGAAAGAAAAGAAAATTATCACCAAAGAAGGCGGATTTATCGGGTTGGGCCGTTCGAAAGAACTAACCCCGGGAATGGAAAAGAGCTACTTTACAAGGGTTGATATTACCCAGTTAAAAGGTCTCTCGATTATGAAAAACAAAGTCACTGTTTTAACCTCACACCCCAAAACCTCGTACCGCTTAACCGGTAAAAACCTTTCCGACAGTTTGGTAATCACCAATCAGAAAGAATTCTGGAGTTTATCAAAAGTGCTTGTGGTTAATGTTAAATAATAATTCGAATAGCATAACGAAAGTCCGGCTCTAAAAGCCGGATTTTTTTTATTTAATATAATAGCGGATCGAATAAAATCAGTCAATCTGATAAGGTTGCTTTCAGCAATGTGCACAAAAGACGGCATCTTATATTTAAGAAAATCACTTTACTTAATACCGGCTCCAATCAGGAGGCCGGAAGTGCTCCCGACCTGACTTCCGAGGTGCAATGTGGTTACGGGCATACGGGGAATATTGTATTAGGGTTGGAATTATATAAAAAAACCTTGTTATCAAATATCCCTAATGCTGAATAATAAAATACATGTCGTCAAAAACATGTGTTTGTATATCCCGGTCGTGTTGTGTAATGTTATCGCGTCCATTTAACCTGGTGGAAACATGAAGTTCCGAATCAATCATTTCGACGGCTATATTAGATCCATCGTTATTTTTAAGCCCTTTGTAAATCAGAACGGCACTTACAGGATCCGCAGTAGGGTCTTTGATCGACTTGTATACTTTCATCCGTATGCCGACAGGCAGGGAATATCCATCCTGAAGGTCTTTGCGCGATTTTACAATCAAATTCAATAATTGTTTCAAGGTTTCCTGTGGCCTGAAATGATACCAATGCCCTTCTTCCGCGGGCGTATTTGTCGATTCCAGATAACCCATCATCGGGCCAACCAGTCCGATAAGGGTCAGTAATTTATCAGAGGGAACAACAATGGGGTCGACAAGGAAAATATGTTTCATGCCATTATCACCGATTTGACCTTTTTTAATCAGGTCCATTACAAGCGGACAAGAGGTGGAAGTTCCGGCAAAGTTGATATTGGTATATCCTTTATCCCTCAGGGCATTGTATTCAGTTATAATGGGTTCCTGCCAGTCTTCCCAGGTCGATTTTTTAAAATCCTCATAGGTTCGTCCATGTCCACCCAAAAGTACCTGAGATACCAGAATGTTGGCTTTTGTATCGCAATAGGTCCGGAATTCATCCCATTCAAACGTGGTTGCCGTATAACCATGAGATACAATAATAACAGGTGTGTTTTTTTGAACTTCAGTCGGATTGATAATAGCAGCAGAAACAAGGTATTTTTCAGGATGATAGAGTGACGGGTCAAAAATCTGGTCTCCATCCAGCATTGTTTCATTATTGATATCCGGGCTTTTGGAACAGGCAGAACTAACCAATAAAAACAGTACCAGTAAACGGTATAACTTATGTTTTGTGTCCATTTTATTTCTTTTTTAAGAGGGTATAAAATATACTCATTTGATAATAAACGGGATATAACGTTCCTGGCCCGGAGGTCCCGGTTCCGGAATTAAAATTATAGCCGGTGCTTACACTCACAGTTAATGGAATTGTCAATTTATATTCTAATCCGGCATCTATTGAGTACAGGAAAGCTTTATTTGGTAACACATCAAATATTTCATCCTCATAATCAGCATGGAAATATCCTAAATTTAAGCGGGCAAAAGGTTGAAATTGTTTTTGATGCCGAAAGTGATATCCGCCACTTAACAGATAATTATCCTGCTTAATTGCATTGGATCCCATTGCACTTCCAAGCCTGGTTGTTACATAACTTACTCCAAAATGAATACGGCTGCCTGCGATCCGGGGACTGGAAAAATCGAATGCAAATCCGTTTTCCCAATAGAGTTTTTGGGCTTTTTGAATTCGTACACCACCTTTTATCTCACCCAGCCAATTATCCTTAGTGCCTGATGTTTGAGCATGAAGGTATAAAATGCAGGTTATAAATAGAATGGATAAGACATGTTTTTTTTTCATTTCAATGTTCTTTAATTGGTTGCAACTAAACAGGTAATCCATTAAACCGGTGTACATGATTTAACGGTATAGCACGAGATATAAATTATCTTTGAAACTTAAAAGGATGCAAAGACATATCCTTGATAATGCAAATATACTACTAATGTTGCCAGCTACCTTCCGGCTTTTTATTTAGTTTCATACTCCAGGAGTTGGATGAGATTGTAATTTCGCAGGGTTTTGCTTCTTTTAACGTATTATAACGGGATAATTCTCCCTGAATCTTTATTTCCCCTGTACTGCAAATGGTATTGTTATTTCTCAGCATATGCAGGCCAATATGGTATAATTCACGATTTCTCTTTCAATTATCTACTAATAGTGTATATTTACATTCTAAAAGCTATTTCCTGTAAACTCCAGTGAGTTGAGGTAGAATAAATGCTGAACCTGATGAAAAAACCAAAATTCCTTCTCGTAATTCTTTCGTTGCTGGGCAGTTTGTTGTCCTTGTTTAACCTGGGGTGTAAAAAAACTGCTGAAGATCCTTTTGTGCCTGATACGGTTGGAAAAGTTGAGGTTTATGCACATAGGGGTGCACGAAGCTATGCACCGGAAAATTCTATTCCGGGTTATGCCACCGGCTTAGCAGTGGGAACCGATTGGGTCGATATGGATATAGTGATGTCAAAGGACGGAGAAGTGATAGTATCACATGATATCAGGCTCAACCCCGATATTGTAAGAGGGCCGGATGGGAAATTCATAACCGAGAGAAAGTTGGTGAAATCATTATCACTGCAAGAGATAAAACAATATGATGTTGGACGAATGAATTCAACCAGCGCTTATAGTAAATTTTTCCCTGCACAAATTGGGATGGATGGAGTAACTATGCCAACATTGCGGGAAGTAATCCGGTATGTGATCAACAAAACGGCAAAACGCGTAGGTTTCCAGATAGAATTCAAAACAGACCCGGAACACATGGATTGGACTTATACCCCTGCTGAATTCGCTGCGGCACTTTACAAGATATTGAAGGAGGAGAATATTGAACGCAATTGCGAGATACAGTCGTTCGACTGGAGGTGTCTTTATGAACTTCAGAAATTGGATCCCCTTATTAAGACTGCCTACCTGACCGAATGGGATAACGAACCGGGTTGTCCATATAGTTTCTCAGATCCTGATCCGGCTATAGCAGGGCTTTGGACAGGTGGCGTATTAGTTAAAGATCATAAAAATTCAATTCCTCAGATGATCAAAGATATGGGCGGCGCATGCTGGGAGCCTGAAGATGTTGAGCTTACCAAAGCGACCCTGGATGAGGCCCATCGTCTTGGCCTCAAGGTTGTAGTCTGGACATGGCCCGAACACAGCGGTACTATTTTTAATGCTGACCTGGTCTCGACTCTTATTACCTGGGGAGTTGATGGCATTATTACTGATGACCCGGGAATGTTAATTTCTATGCTTGCGGCTCGTAATTATGCTTTGCCAGCGAGGTATTGATGTTCAAGAATCAGTTAATCAATGAATTTTTTTTTGAAATATAGCGGTTTCAACCGCATGTTTCTGCTGAGCTTTCATTAAGCTCTTTATTTGCGTTAGGATAAAGTAATAGTTTAAAGATTTTCAATAGCACTTTTCATCCGTAAACCGACCATTGCCAGACGTAATAAATCTATCCTTTCCCAGGCCGTAAGTGAATTGTCGGCAAGAAGATAGGGCTGGGGAGGGATCCGTTTTTTCTTTTTGAATAAATTTTGAGGTGGTGGCGGCTGGCATTGAAATATACCCTTAAGCCCCTGATCGGAGAATATATAAATCCTGTCACTTATTGAATTATAATATATACTACTCTCTTTCCCTGTAAATTCCCCCAGGAGTGCAAATTCCTGGTAATTAACTAAGGAATATTCCTGATCAGGCGGGTATACCTGTCGGGCCCATTTCTGCACGGCAGTATCTGTTCTGGGTTCTCTGTGAACATAATGCCAGCCAATCGTATCGTTTTTTTCGATAATAAATCCTAATGCACCCTTATTCCATAAAAATGTATTGACATAATAAGTCTCTAACGAATAGCTTCCATTCTCGTTTTTTACCCTTGATCTCTGTTTCTCGACATTACCAGGACAATATACATCCATTTTCCAGTCAAGTTCCGGATTATTGGTTTGTATATCGCTTGTAAGGTACCAGTCAACATCTTTTGCATCGCCAATACCGAAACCGGTAGCAAGAGTTATCATTCCCCTTAGCATGTTACCACCGGTTTTAAAATGCACATCATTCATTTGTTTAGCAGTTGCATTTTCAAGGCTCATCAAATTTATAAGGGTATCACTAAGTGTCAACTCAATCGGTGAATAATTGGTTTGTGTAAATTTTATGGTATCCATTACAGAAATCATTTCCTGTGCTTTGCAAACTGAATGTACAACTGCAAGTAGCAATACGCTTAAAAGAATGCGGAAAAATATTTTCATTTTGCTTATTGAATTTATCCATTATAAAAATACAAAATTTCTGATCGTAAACAGCCATTAGGATGAGCTTCACAGATCAAGTTATAGCAGAATTTGTAACTCTGATTACTTAAATATCTGTCTGATCAAATTACAGAAGCCAATCAATAAGGGTCTCAGATTGAACTTTCTGCAGTTAAGTTTAATGTAATCTGTTATGCATTCCTTTGTCAAAAACCCTGG
>CAISRK010000457.1 GCA_903887815.1 uncultured Bacteroidales bacterium
GAAAACACTTATCATGTTTATCCTTGCTTTCATTATAGCGATGGTGGTGTCGTTACTCATTTACTGGATTCGCGGACTTCTTACATCCGTGCGGGTGAATAGCCTGTTCGATGAAAAATCGAAAATCATGGTAAACCGGGCCAGGAGGATACACAAAATTCACGATAAGAACCTGAGCGTTATTGCTGATAATTTTGAACATGAGGTTCACCCGGAGTTATTCGATTTTTACAGAGGGGTAAATGATGAATTCGAACAGCCCGAAGACTATAACGGAGTCCTGAAACCGATTGCCCGTAAGAAACGACCAGTTAAGAAGCATAAGAATATTTAGAATATAAGAAAAATATATGGAAGGCATCGACTTTTTTAAACTGTTTCAGGGATTCGGAACCATAGCTGCCTCGAGTCCTACGATTGTAATTGCCCGCTTCAGCCTGATGATATTGGGAGCTTTGCTTGTTTACCTCGGCAAAAGGGGAGTACTTGAACCATTGCTTATGATTCCTATGGGTATAGGCATGGCTGCAATTAACGCAGGTGTAATGTTTATGCCCGATGGTACCATGGGGAACCTCTTTCTCGACCCTATGATCAGCAAGCCCGACGAATTAATGAATGTTATGCAGATCGACTTTTTACAGCCTATTTATGTACTGATGTTCAGCAACGGCCTCATCGCCTGTTTTGTATTTATGGGAATAGGAGCAATGCTCGATGTAAGTTATCTGCTCGACAGGCCTTTTTCAAGCATGTTCCTGGCTATGTTTGGCGAACTGGGTACTTTTCTCACTATTCCTATTGCAGTTTATTTCGGACTGAACCTTAAAGAAGCCGCATCCATTGCCATGGTTGGCGGTGCCGACGGGCCAATGGTTTTATTTACTTCGCTCAGCCTGGCTAAACACCTGTTTGTTCCTATTACTGTAGTGGCCTATTTATACCTGGGATTAACCTACGGCGGCTATCCTTACCTGATCAGGTTAATGATTCCAAAACATATTCGTGGAATTAAACCGGAGCCTCCGAAACGTAAAAAGAAACCGGTTAATTCGGGCATGAAACTTACCTTTGCCGTTCTTATCTGTACTGTGCTTTCATTCCTGTTCCCGGTTGCTTCACCTTTGTTTTTATCCTTATTTGTAGGTGTAGCCATAAAAGAATCGGGTTTAACCAACCTGCTCAATTTTATTTCAGGTCCACTACTTTACGGCTCCACATTCCTGCTGGGCTTGCTCCTTGGTGTACTGTGTGATGCCAGTTTGTTGCTCGATCCCAAGGTACTAATCCTTCTCGTTCTTGGAATAACCGCTTTGCTGATTTCCGGTATTGGTGGAATTCTTGGAGGATATATACTGTATTTCCTTTCCGGGAAAAAGTATAATCCAACTATCGGAATAGCTGCAGTGAGCTGTGTTCCTACAACAGCCAAGGTAGCCCAGAAAGAAGTTTCGAAAGTAAATCCACAGGCATTTATTCTGCCCCAGGCCATAGGAGCCAATATAAGCGGGGTTATTACAACGGCTATTATAACCGGTATTTATATTACGCTGTTGAGCTAAAAGCGGGGATTTCGGATTTGAGGATTTGAGGATTTGAAGATTTGGGAATATGATCTACCAACCCATCAACACATTGTCAATTTTCAATTGTCCATTGCCCATTACCCATTACCCATTGTGTTTCAACCCATCAACCGATCAACTCATCAACTCATCAACCCTAAAATCCGACACCATTGTCCATTGTCCATTATCAATTGTCAATCAACCCCTCTAGCTCTGTCAAATCGGGAGATTCCAGGCGAAAATACCCATCGCTACCACAGCTATCCCACAAACAATAATTAATCCTGCATTAATCCGCGTAATAACCAGGTCCTGGAGGTGATCACGGTCGGTGAATACTTCACGAACGACATTAAAATAATAGTAGATACCAACTACTGCCATAAGTATTGCGAAAATTGAAATCGCAAGGAAACCCTGGCTGATTGATAAAACAAAAACCTGATATTTTGCCATGAATCCAGCTGTTGGTGGAATGCCAGCCATCGACATCAGCAAGATAGTCATAAACACTGCAAGCCAGGGAGCTTTCTTGTATAATCCCTGGAAGGCCGATAGCTGATCCAGTCCGTTTGAAGCCCGCTTCACAAGGATAAATATAATGAACAAAGGAACTGTTGCCAGTGAGTACACAAAAGTATAATACAGGATTACCGATGCCGAAGTGCTGTGCTGCGAAAGCATGGCCAGCATAATAAACCCGGTATGGGCTATTGAAGAATATGCCAGCAGCCGCTTGAAATTTCCCTGGCGCAACGCAACCAGGTTACCGATAAGCAACGAAAGCCCTGTCATGACCCAGAGCGCCTTTTCGAGAGGCACCGGCAGTGGAAGCAATCCCATTCCCAGCAGGCGGTAGAAGGCCGCAAACCCGGCAGTTTTTACTACAGTAGCCATAAATGCTGTAACCAGCGTAGGTGAACCTTCGTATACATCGGGGCTCCAGAAATGGAAGGGTGCAACAGCTACTTTAAAGGAAACTCCAATTACAATAAATAGCAACCCGACCAGCAGCATAGGTGGAAGATCTCCATGGAACTGCGCAATATACGTTTTTATCTCAGGCAGGTAAAAAGTAGCCGAAGCACCATAAACCAGGGCAATACCAAACAGGAATACCGCAGTGGCAAAAGAACCCAGCATGAAATATTTGAATGAAGCTTCGTTCGATTTGAATGAAAATTTCTTGCCACCGGCCAGCACATACAGTGGAATGGATAAGATTTCAATTCCCAGGAAAAGCATGATCAGGTTCGAGAAGGAAGTCATCAGGAAGGCCCCGACAAGGGCAAAGATCATCAGTGAATATTGTTCGGCAACATGAAATTCCATTCGTTTATAATAGTCAATCCCGAAAAGAAAGATCAGAATAGTGATCGTAATCATCGAAACGTTGAAAGCAATCGAGAAATTATCGAAAATAACCATGTTGTGATAGTACCCGATGCCGGAACCCCATTCTTTTGCAGAGAGGAAAAGGGTGACAAGCAACCCTGCAATAGCTGCAGGGGCCAGTATTGTTTTGTTTTTTGTTAACCCGAGGTAAAGGATTATTATTCCAAGAACCGTTGTAACTATTATTGCGCTCATCTGCTATCCTTAATCAGTGTAATTGTATAATTGGGTTATTGAGGCAAAGCCGGTAATGAGCCAGCAAGTGGTAAAAGAAGATCTTGCATACTTTTAACTGATGCTTCAACCAGGTCGAATACAGGTTGCGGATAAATTCCGAGCCCGAAAATTATTGTAATCAACGGGATCAGTAGGAAGTAATCGTGGCGGCTCAGGTCAGTGATGGTTCCCAGAGCGGGTTTTTTATCTCCCAGCATAACCCGCTGATATGCATACAGCATGTAAATGGCTCCAAGTATCATTGTGATTCCGCCAAACAATGCAAACCAGATGGATTGATGAAAAAGACCTGTGATAATCAGGAATTCCCCTACAAAACCTGCTGTGAGCGGTAGGGCAACCGAGCCCAAAACAACCATCAGGAAAAGGATTGCCATATTCGGGGCCTGGAGTTTTATCCCGCCCATTTGCGGCAGTTGCAGTGTAGCCGTTTTTTCTTCAATAAGCATAACGATGTAGAAAAGTGCCACAATAGTCACACCATGACTGAGTACCTGGAACAGAAGCCCCTGCAGAGCATAGTAGTTCAAAACAAACATGGCAGCAACCATCAGTGAAATGTGCGCCATGGAGGAAAAGGCAATAAGTCTTATAATGTTGGTTTGCCTGAATGCGATTACCGAAGCATAAATAACCCCGATCAGGCTCAGAATTATTACTGTGTTTTGCCAGTATACTACTCCAAGTGGTATTATCGGGAAAAGGAAACGAAGTGCTCCGTAAATTCCCATTTTTGTCATAACCCCGGCAAGTATCATTACTCCCTGGGTGGGCGCAATGGTGTAGGTTGAGGGTTGCCAGGTATGAAACGGGAATACCGGCATTTTGATGGCAAATGCAATAAAGAGCACCCAGAACAGCCATACCTGGGTTCCGGCAGGGATATTCAGCTTGCTGAAAACTGAAAAGTCTGTAGTATGCATTCCCGGGGTCAGGTGGTAAAGAAAAATTATACCGAACAGCAGGAATAAACTACCTGTAAGAGTATAGATGAAAAATTTGAAAGTTACATTCCGACGGCATTCTCCACCCCATAGTAACAGTATGAAATACAAAGGAATAAGTGTCAGTTCCCAGAAAACGTAAAACAGGAATGCATTCTGGGCCAGGAATACACCGATAAGAGCAGCCTGGGTAAACAATATCAGTGCATAAAGCAACGAAACCTGGGGCTGATCGCGCTTCATCCCGGTCATAATGATAAACGGGAAAAGGAGACCGGTTAGCAGTAACATAACGAGACTTATGCCGTCATATCCCAATGCAAACTCGACTCCAAGGAAATTTATCCAGTTCGCTGTATACCCGCTTACCGGAACCGTGAAGACCAGGCTGAAAGTGAGCAGGAAATTAACAACCGACGATGCCAGCGCAGCCCGTTTTACAGCAACCGCATTCCTGACCAGCAGTAGCAACAGTCCGGTTATAAAGGGAATCAGAAGAATGATCAGTACTATCATAGGGTTCAGACTATCAGGATAAAAATGATAAATAAGAGGATGCCGGCAACCATGGCAAAGAGGTAGAAACTCATATTCCCTTTTTGCAGTCTTCGCAGGAGAGTTCCGGCATGTTCTGTTACCTGGCCAATACTGTCGACTGCAGGATCAAGCACTGTATTCTCAATCTTGTGGTAGAAGAAATCGGAAAGGAATCCGAAAGGTTTTTCGAAAACTGCCGTGTAAATTTCGTCAAAGTAGAACTTGTTGTAAATCAGTTTGCTGAAAAGCGGCATAGATTCTCCGTCCTTTGCAGGAACTACAGCCTTGCTGACAAACAGGCGGTAGGCGTAAACGATGATAAGAGCCAGTAAAAGCAGCGACCCCAGTATCAATCCTGTTTCGGTTGAATGGCTTAGCTCTTCCGATGCATTGGTTTGAACCGTACTTTGCAGGAAGGTGCTGAATCTTGAATCGCCGCCAAACAACGAAGGAATATTCAGGAAGCCTCCGAATACCGAGAGAGCCGACAGAATCAGTAAAGGAACCGTCATCACTTTCGGCGATTCATGGGGATGAGCCCCGGCAAGGCGCTTTTCGCCGAAAAATACAAGGAAGAGCAAACGGAACATGTAAAAACAGGTTAGCAAAGCCCCACCCAGTGCTAGGATATAGAGAATTATATTGTGTTCAAAAGCTTTGCTCAGGATAAGGTCCTTGCTGAAAAAGCCCGAGAACGGAGGAATTCCGCTTATTGCAAGGGTGGCCGTTAGAAATGTAAAGTAGGTGAGGGGCATCTTTTTCCGCAATCCTCCCATTTTACGTATATCTTGTTCGCCTCCCATGGCATGAATAACGCTGCCGGCTCCAAGAAACAAAAGCGCTTTGAAAAATGCATGTGTTGTAACATGAAATACCCCGGCTGAATAGGCCCCAAGCCCCAGCGCCAGGAACATATACCCTAACTGCGACACCGTCGAATAGGCAAGCACCTTTTTGATGTCGTTTTGTTTCAACCCGATAAGGGCGGCAATTAGAGCTGTAGCTAACCCGATTAAAATAATAATATTCAGGGTTATAGGGGCAAGGTTGTACAGAATGCTTGAACGGGCAATCATATAGATGCCTGCCGTTACCATGGTGGCAGCATGGATGAGTGCCGAAACCGGTGTTGGTCCGGCCATGGCATCAGGCAGCCAGGTGAATAGGGGAATCTGTGCGCTTTTGCCAATGGCACCAACAAGAAGCAGGATTGTAATCAGCGTTATTACAGGTGAACCTGCATGGAATGAGGCTGCCTGCGAAAATACTTCCGAAAACGTAACGGATTTAAATGTGAAGAATATTAGAATAATTCCTAGTATAAAACCAAGGTCGCCTATGCGGTTAATTACAAAAGCCTTACGGGCAGCGTAATTGTATGCCGGGTTCTTGAACCAGAAACCGATGAGTAAATAGGAACACAAGCCTACACCTTCCCAGCCGATAAACAATACAAGGTAATTTGCACCCATAACCAGCAGCAACATGCTGAATGTAAACAGGTTCATCTGGGCGAAGAAGGAATTCACACGTTCATCGTCGTGCATATACCCGATAGAATAAATATGGATCAAAGCTCCGACGCCGGTTACAATCAGCATCATTGTAAGTGACAGGTGATCGATCAGGAATGCAAAAGGGATATTCATTCCGCCTATGGCAATCCAGTTAAAAAGTGTAACAGTAACTGCTTCCTGTCCCGACGAACGGAGAATAAAAAACAAACTCACTGAAACGGCAAACGACAGTACAACCATCACACTGGCTATAATTCCCGCCAGGTTATGTTTCAGGTGCTTGTTAGCCAGTCCTGTAACCAGGAATCCCAGCAGGGGAAATGCAGGCACGAGCCACGAAAGGTTTATATATGGAATTGGATCTACCATTTTAAGTGGTTCAAAAGATTAATATCTACCGATTCAACATTGCGTTTCATCATAACAACTATCGAAAGCCCGACGGCAACTTCGGCAGCAGCTACTATCATGATAAAGAATACGAAAACCTGCCCGGTAGGGTCGGAATGATAAGCCGAAAAAGCAGTCAGCAGCAGGTTAGCCGAGTTGAACATGAGTTCGAGGCACATGAGTATTGCAATGATATTTCGTCTGAACAGCACCCCCATAAGACCGATACTGAAAAGTGCCATGCTCAGTACGATGTAGTTGTTTAAGGGGATGATTTGTATCGCGGAGGTAATGTCTTTCATAAATTGTTAAAATCTTTAGTATCTACTCTTTCAATTTGCGTTTTACGGACTTAACATTAAGTATAAATTTTAAAACATTAAACACAGAACGCAAAATGTAAAAGTGGAGCAAACGCCCTTCCTTTTTTATTTTTAATTTTATGTTCTGCGTTTTTCATTACTTTTTGTTCTATCTCGTCCAGACCAGCTTTTATGGTTTTGCCTGACATGTGCTATTTCCCATTAACTGTTTTTACTATTTAAACTTCATCCCTTGTATGATCCTTTTTCCCAAACATCACCGCTCCAACCATTGCTGAAAGAAACAGGACCGAGGAGATTTCAAACGGCAGCAGGAATTCGTGGAAAAGGGTTTTCCCGACATTCGATACCAGGCCGATATCGCTTGTAAAGGCGTAACGGGGATTAATTTCGAAGGTCTGCCTTGTAGCGGCAAGTAGTACAAGGAAGAAAAATCCGCCGGTAATAACAGCCATTAACCGCGTGATTTTCGATTTCTGGGGTATGATAGCTTTATTAAGGTTCAGGAGCATAATCACAAAAAGGAACAAAACCATTATTGCACCGGTGTACACAATAATATGTACAACTGCCAGGAACTGGGCGTTGAGCAGTATGTAGTGTCCCGCCATTGCTATAAAGCATATAATCAGGTAGATAACATTATTGATCGGGCTTTTGGAAAACACCACCAGCAACGCACTTATCACCATTATCGCCGAAAGCAGGTAAAATAAGAAGATCATTATTTTTTTGGTTTTATTTCAGAGTTTATGAATACGGAGCGTGGTCGAAGAACAGGGTTATTTATTGTGTGCAAATCGTTTAATCTCTTTAAACTTACGGACTGCTTCTGTTTGTCGTTTCGAAACATCGATCCGTTTGGCCGGATCAAGCGGTTCGACAAGGATGTCTTTCCCGTAAACAAAAGGATTCCTTTTGTATTCCGAAGCTACAATGCGGTCGGTAAGGAAGATGGCTTCTTTAGGGCAGGCTTCTTCGCAATCGCCGCAGAATATGCAGCGGAGCATATTTATTTCGTATACTTCGGCGTATTTTTCTTCACGGTACAGGTTTTCTTCGCCTGGTTTGCGTTCGGCCGCAATCATTGTAATGGCTTCGGCAGGGCAGGCGACTGCACAAAGGCCGCATGCCGTGCAGCGTTCACGCCCCAGATCATCGCGTTTCAGAACATGCTGCCCGCGGTATATTTCGCTGAATTCGCGTTTTTGTTCGGGATAACTTATGGTTGCTTTCTTCCTGAAAAAATGTTTCAACGTAATAAACATGCCCTTTGTGATGGCAGGAATATATATCTTTTCAAGAAAAGTCATATTCTTGTCCGAAACCACTATCGATCTGTCAGTTAGCTTTTGCATGGCGTTCGGGTTAAGTAAGTTCGGTAAAATAATAGTAAACACCTGTAGCCAGGATATTGAAGATAGCAAGGGGGATTAAGCCTTTCCATCCGAGGTTCATCAGTTGGTCGTAACGGAAACGAGGCAACGTCCAGCGGATCCACATATAAAGGAAAATTACAAAGAGAATCTTCATAAAGAAGAATGCTGTTCCCATCAGGGTGACTGCATTTGGCGAAAGCCCGAGCTGGTCGATAAACGGCATATTGTAACCTCCGAAATACAAAGTAGCTATCACTGCCGATGAAATAAACATATTGATGTACTCAGCAAACAGGTAAAAGCCGAGTTTCATGGAGCTGTATTCGGTATGGTAGCCGCCTATCAGTTCGGTTTCGCATTCAGGTAAGTCGAAAGGGGCACGATTGGTTTCGGCAAAAGCACAGGTAAGGAATATCAGGAATCCCAGCGGCTGGTAGAAAATATTCCAGTGCATGCCATGCTGCTGCAATACGATTTCGTGGAGGCTCAGCGAGCCGGTTGAAACAACGAGCGCTACAATCGACATTCCCATGGCCAGCTCATAACTGATCATCTGTGAGGCGGCACGTATGGCGCCGTACAGGGCATATTTATTGTTCGAAGCCCATCCGCCAATCATTATACCGTACACGCCGATCGAAACCATGGCAAAAACATACAGTATGCCGATATTGAGGTCGGCGATTTGCATTGAGAATTCACGACCGCCTATTGTAATTGTTCCTCCCCATGGAATTACAACACCGGTAAGCAGGGCTGTGGTCATGGCAATGGAAGGCCCAAGAATAAAAAGCGCCCTGTTGGCCGAAAGCGGGATGATCTCTTCTTTCATGAACATCTTTATACCGTCAGCCAGGGGTTGCAATAATCCGAAAGGCCCTGCACGGTTAGGCCCCCGGCGGTCCTGCATAAAAGCGGCAACCTTTCGTTCTCCATAGGTCGAATACATGGCTATCAAAAGGGTAACAAGTAAGATAATAAACAGGAAAATGGTTTTATAAATGTACAGCGTCCAATCCATCGTAGCGTCCTGCGTTGCAGATTTAGTATTTACGTTTTAAAATTAGTTATTTGCCTTCAACAGCATTTTCGGGTAAATCAAGCTTTTCGTAATGGTTTTGTGAAATAACCGAATGCCGTTCAATATTTCGGGCCCCTTCGATAACCCAATCAGCGGTTTCCTTATGTTCGAAACGACAACTGTTGCAGATAAATTCTTCGAGTTCGCCGTATTTGTCTTTTCTCCCGGTAACACGGAGGACTTCATCGCCTTTCATCCACAAAACAGTTTTGCCACCACACTTCGTGCATCCGCGGTGTGCATCGAAAGGTTTTGTAAACCAAACCCTGCTTTTAAAACGGAATGTCTTGTCGGTAAGCGCGCCTACAGGGCATACGTCGATCATATTTCCCGAGAAATCATTATCAACCGCTTTAGCGATCTGCGTACTGATTTCGGAATGATCGCCACGACCCAAAACTCCATGAACACGTTTATCCGTGATCTGGTCGGCAACCATTACACAGCGGTAGCACAGTATGCAGCGGTTCATATGCAGCTTGATCAACTCACCGATATCAACAGGTTCGAAAGTGCGGCGGTCTTCTTCGGTGCGGGTTTCCTCAAGACCATGCTCGTACGAAAGGTCCTGCAGGTGGCATTCGCCCGCCTGGTCGCACACAGGGCAGTCGAGCGGGTGGTTAAGCAACAGGAATTCGGTTATCGCCCTGCGGTTTTCCATTACTTCGGGTGAAGTCCTGTTCTCGACAACCATTCCGTCCTGCACCAGGGTACGGCAAGAAGCGACCAGTTTTGGCATGGGCCGGGTATCTTTTGAAGAACCTTTGGCTACTTTAACAAGGCAGGTACGGCATTTCCCTCCGCTGCCCTCGAGTTTGGAGTAATAGCACATAGCCGGCGGAACCACGCTGCCGCCAATTTTGCGGGCAGCATTCATGATGGTTGTTCCTGCTTCAACCTCAACTTCAATGTTATCGATGGTTACCTTTAAAAGGGGCATTTCTGGAGTTTTACGTGTTCTTCGAATTCTTCACGGAAATGACGTATTGCACTGGCTACCGGCCATGCCGCAGCATCACCGAGCGGGCAAATCGTATTTCCTTCTATATGTTTTGATATATCGACCAGCAGGTCGATGTCTTTCATTGTTCCATGCCCGCTTTCGATACGATGAAGGATCTTCTCCATCCAGCCGGTGCCTTCGCGGCAGGGGCTGCACTGTCCGCATGATTCATGATGGTAGAATTTTGCGAAAGTGAGCAGGTTTTTTACGATGCAGGCTGTTTCATCCATAACAATAAACCCGCCGGAACCAAGCATGGTGCCGGTTTGAAAGCCTCCTTCCGACAGGGATTCGTAGCTCATAAACCTTGTTTCGCCTGCAGCTGTTTTTAGTATCAGGTTTGCCGGAAGAATGGGTACTGACGAACCGCCGGCTACAACTGCTTTAAGTTTATTGCCGTTGCGGATACCGCCACAATACTGATCGCTGTAAATAAATTCTTCGACTGGAAGGCCGAGTTCAATTTCGTAAACACCGGGTTTGTTGATGTGCCCGCATGCCGAAATAAGTTTAGTCCCTTTACTGTTCCCGATTCCGATTTCTGCATAGGCTTCACCTCCGTTGTTTATGATCCAGGGAAGAGCTGCTATAGTTTCAACATTGTTAACAACCGTCGGGCAGCCATATAATCCTACTACGGCCGGAAAAGGAGGTTTAATGCGGGGATTACCCCTTTTGCCTTCGAGCGATTCGAGCAAAGCTGTTTCCTCGCCACAGATATAAGCACCTGCACCAGGCTGGCAATACAAATCGAGCGAAAACCCGCTTCCAAGGATGTTATTACCCAGGAACCCGTTTTTATATGCTTCGTCGATTGCTTTTTCAATTATACGGAGCACATAAAACAATTCGCCGCGTATATAGATATACGATGTTTTGGCTCCCAGTGCATAGGAACCCAGTATCATTCCTTCGATAAGCTGATGCGGGTTGAGCTGGCCTATATGCCTGTCCTTAAAGGTGCCGGGCTCGCTTTCGTCGAAATTACAGACAAAATAACGTGGGTTCTCTGTTTTTTTATCAATAAAGCCCCATTTCATACCTGCCGGGAAGCCTGCGCCACCGCGACCACGTAAACCGGATCTTGTTACTTCGTTTGTTACCTGGTCGGGAGTATAGTTTGCCAATGCTTTCTCGACGGCAGAATAGCCTCCGAGTTGCCTGTAAACCCCGAAACTGGCCAGACCGGGTACTTCAATATTTTTCAGAAGGATCTGTTTTGCCATGGGTTACAGGTAAGGATTTGTATGCGAAATTTTGTTTTCCGATTGCCATTTGCTTAGCAATTCATCGGCTTTTTGCGTAGTAAGTTTTTCGTGGTACTCGGTTCCTACCTGGATAACAGGAGCATTTCCGCAGGCGGCAAGGCATTCGACAGTTTTAATTGTGAACTTCCCGTCGGGAGTAGTTTCGCCAACTTTTATTCCAAGCCGGCTTTCGAAATGAGCTAGTATTTCATCGGCTCCATTCAGCCAGCAGGGACCCGTATGGCAAACTTCTATAACGCAGTTGCCAACAGGCTGAAGGTTGAACATACTGTAAAATGACGCTACCTCGTAAACTTCAATAGGTTGAATATCAAGCAATGATGCTACATAATTCATAGTTTCGGAACTGAGCCAGCCGCTGTTTTCGGCCTGAGCAATATGCAGCACAGGAAGCAAAGCAGATTTCTGCCGGCCTTCCGGGTACCGATTGATGATCCTGTTTATGAGATCAAGAGTTTCAGTGTTAAATTCAGTTATATTAGGTTTTGATTGCATTTATGTATGGTAATGTTTTAGGCTATTGTTTAGTTGTTGATATATCTTTGTTTTTTAAATGGCTGGGAGTCGGTAGTCCGAAGCCGGAAGCAAGGGAATTCAGCCTTTTAACTTTTGTAATTTCATTTTCCGGAATCTCAAACCTGCACTTCATTATCCTGTTTTTCTATTTTCTATTGTCCATTTTCTAACTTCTAACTTCTAACTTCTATCTTCTATCCTCCGTCACCTAAGCATCCAGTTCTCCCGCAATAACATTCATCGAGCTCATTGTTAGAATGGCATCCGATAACATATTCCCTTTCACCATTTCGGGATAAGCCTGGTAAAAGATAAAACATGGACGGCGGAAATGAAGCCGCGAAGGTGTGCGCCCGCCATCGCTTACGAGGTAAAATCCCAGTTCGCCGTTGGCAGCCTCGATGCAATGATATACTTCGCCTGCAGGAATATCAGTTTCGCCCATTACAATTTTAAAATGCCAGATCAGGGCTTCCATGTTATTGTAAACTTTCTCTTTTGGTGGAAGTACAAAACGCGGATCTTGTGCATAATAGGTTTCCTTATCTTCCATTTTATCAAGCTTTGCAAGGGCCTGCTCAATAATCCTGAGACTTTGCCATTGTTCTTCCTGCCGGACCATAAAACGGTCGTAGGTATCGCCGCTTTGTCCGATGGGGATTGTAAATTCAAATTCATCGTACGAAGAATACGGGTTCATTACCCTAACATCGTAATCAACGCCGCAGGCACGAAGGTTCGGCCCGGTAAACCCGTATGCAAGGGCCCGTTCGGCGGCAAACGAACCTACATTTATAGTGCGATCCATAAAAATACGGTTCCGTGCCAGAAGTCTTTCAAATTCTTTAAGTTTTGCAGGATATGATTTCAGGAAATGCCTGATTTTATCCCAGGCTTTCGCACTGAAGTTCCGCTCAAAACCGCCTATCCTGCCCATATTGGTTGTTAGCCTCGATCCGCAGATTTCCTCATAGATTTCGTAAATAAATTCCCTGTCCTGGAAAAGGTAGGTGAAACCGGTGAGCGCACCGCTGTCGACTCCTATTACGCTGTTGCAGATCAGGTGATCGGCAATCCGCGCAAGTTCCATCACGACGATGCGGAGGTAATCGACACGTTTAGGAGTTTCGATGCCCAGCAATTTTTCAACAGTCATATGCCAGCCCATATTATTCAGGGGGGCTGAGCAATAATTTAGCCTGTCGGTAAGCGGGGTAATCTGGTAAAAGGGCCTGTGTTCGGCAATTTTCTCGAAGGCACGGTGAATATATCCTATGGTTTGTTCGGTACTTACAATAAACTCACCATCCATGAGCATGACGTTCTGGAACACACCATGAGTAGCCGGGTGCGTTGGGCCGACATTCAGGGTGTTGTACTCTTTGGGTTCCTCAGCTTTAATAAAGTCCCGTTCCCAATAATCTGCATCAATTTCTTTTGCCATGAATGGTCTTGTATTCCGGGTTATTATTCTTAGTAAACTTAATTTATTATTTAAAAGTTTCTGGTTTCTGTGTTCTGGGTTCAGGTCTGAAATCTGAAATCAATCTCTCATCTTCCAAACATGCTGTCATCTTTATCCTCCCTGGTTTGATCTTCGAGAGGAAAATCTTTCCGCAAAGGGAATCCTACCATATCGTCAACGTTAAGTATCCTTACCAGGTTCGGATGTCCTTCGAACAGGATTCCGTAAAAATCATAGGTTTCACGTTCCTGCCAGTTGGCTGAAGGCCATATGTCGGAAGCTGTGGGCAGTTTAGGATCACTTTCAGGAATTGCAGTTTTGATACGGATACGATGATTGTCAGTCATGTTGTGGAGATGGTAAACAACTCCCAGCTGCCGTGTGTCAGGATAATGCATGCCGCAAAGTGTTGTCAGGAAGTTGAATTGTAGTTCCGAATCATCACGCAGGAGCAGCAAGGCATCGTGTATAATCGTATCCGATACACTTATGGTAAGCATATCGGAAAGAGTTTCGCATGAAAGTACGGCCTCGCCGAACTGAGCGGTGAGTTTAGTGATTACAAGCTTGTTTCTTTCGGGCTTTAACTGGAACACAAATCTGCTTTTTAAAGTTTGAAAATTCTTAGACGCGAATACCTGATATTTTGTTTTGCTATTCTCAAAATATACCTGTTCGCCTGAGTTTACTCCATATTGTATTGTTTCATTAAATCTTCGTAGGCCTGTGAATTCCTTCTTCTGAGCGATTCATTGCCAACAAGTTCCTGTATTTTCAGGATGCCGTCGATAATCTGTTCGGGTCGAGGCGGGCAACCCGGTACATATACATCGACCGGGATCACGCGATCGATACCCTGTAAAACGCTGTAGGTGTCAAAAATCCCACCGCTCGATGCACATGCTCCTACGGCTATTACCCATTTGGGTTCAGCCATTTGTATGTAGATTTCGCGTAATACCGGGCCCATTTTCTTGGCAACGGTTCCCATTACCATTAGCAAATCACTCTGGCGCGGTGAAAAACTGAGTCGCTCCGAACCAAAGCGGGCCAGGTCGTAGGTTGATGCCATGGTTGCCATAAACTCAATTCCACAGCAGGATGTAGCAAATGGTAGCGGCCACAATGAGTTTTTACGTGCAAGGCCAACTGCCTTTTCAATGGAAGTAGCAAAGAATCCCTGCCCTGAAATGCCTTCAGGTGTATCGGCAATAGTAGGTTTGATTATATTTTCGTTTCTTTCAGACATGAATAAGCTTTTTAACCTCCTGCTTAGCGTTTATCCCATTTCAATGCTCCTTTGAGAATGATATAGACAAATCCTGCCAGGACTAGAGCCATAAATAATACCATCTCGATAAATCCTTCTTTTCCAAGAAATTTAAAATTTACTGCCCAGGGATACATGAAAATCACCTCAACATCAAAAAGAACAAACAGGATTGCAATCAGGAAGTATTTTACCGAAAAAGGGCTTCTTGCATTCCCCATGCCTTCAATACCGCATTCAAAATTTTCGAGCTTGGCCTTCGATGAGCGCTTTGGCCCCAGGAAATGAGTGAGAACCATCGTTGTAATAACAAAACCGAGAACAACAAGCGATTGAATAAGTATGGGGATATAGTCCTGAGGCATGCGTATAATAGTATTGTGAATTAATTAACGATTGAAATTCATCTTTGTTCGTAAAAATAATCAATTTATGCGATAAAGATGTGGCATATGCCGATACCTGCATCTTTTGCATTAAAAGTAAGGAAATTCCGGTTAATGCAAAGTTAATAATTTAAACACTGGCTGAAGTGTAAATTGTTTTTTTGAATTTGCCTTGTTAACCAATCCTGCTCTTCTAATATATTGCGGCTCAGATATTATTACTGATAATTGCCAAAAAGCGTTAATTTCGTAGCAATCGGTTTATTTTGTATATTTTTGTAGTAGCATTATATCCGGATCAGGAATTGAAAAATAAGCGCATAGATCGTACACTTGATGATATTGCCTTCGAAGGTCGTAACAAGGAATATGGTGCCTATTTCATCCGGAAAAGATATGATACTTACCTTGCCTATAGTCTTGGCATTGCAGTAGTAACGGTTTTGTTCCTGCTTTTTCTGATTGTTAAATATTCGGGACTTCACCGCACCGATTACTACCTGAACCCTTATCAGGGCGGGCACTCGGTAGCAATGGATATTTCTGACAAGCCATACGGGGTAAAAACTATGAAATCTACGGGGAAACCACCTTCGTCGTCCGACTTTGTTCTACCCAAAATTGTGGCCTCTGTACCTGAGGAAAGTGCCAATGCGAAAGACAAAAATAACAATACTGAAGGAAGTAAAGATACCATTGCAACTGGGAGCAGCGATTCAAACAGCAGTGATTCGGTAAGCAAGTCGGGCAGCGGTGATGGAATAGTAGGTGAAGTATATGGCTCTGCAGATATTAACCCCCAGTTCCCCGGCGGAGACAAAGCCATGCAGGAATTTATCAGGGAGAACCTGCATTATCCTGAGAATGCGAGAATCCAGAATATTACCGGGGTAATACATGTTTTCCTTGTAATTCAATCGAATGGATATATCAGGGATGTAAAAGTAATAAGGGGTCTGCAGGCAGACCTTGATAATGAAGCTATCCGCGTTGTTAATTCGATGCCGGTATGGAAACCCGGCACCCGGCGTAATGTTCCGGTAAATGTACGCTGTATAATCCCGATTACGGTTTCACCACAGAAATACAATAAATAGCGGTTTTGGATTATTTGTCCGGTATTCAGGGTTTTATGTATTGATTATTATGTATTTGCATGTAATCTGCTTCTGAAATTGGAGTAGATTTTTAGGAGCTATTTTTAACTTTTAACCTGGTACTATTACTTTCACGTCAGATTTACCTTGCAGAAGCAATTGAACTGGCTGCAAACTGAATTTTTATTATTTTTTTCACCTCCTGTTTCTGTCAAAGTAATAATAATTGCTTTTTTCAGTTACTGTTAACAAATAACTGTTTACAAGTACATGCTCTTTCAAATTAAAGTTGAATCTAACAGCAGTACCTTTATACCAAAATCTTTAAATTTATGATTAACGGAGTAATTCTTCAAATCGTTCAAAGTGTTAGTGGCACATCCGATACGGCTACTCAGGCGCTGGCTGGTATTCCCCAGGCCCAGGCTCCAGCATCTGAATCATTTTCATTAATGGAACTGCTTATAAAAGGCGGACCGATCATGATTCCGATTGCCATCCTCTCGGTTATCGCCATTTATGTTTTTGTTGAGCGCCAGTTCAGCATCCGGAGGGCTTCCAATTTTGAAGCCAACTTTATGAATAACATCCGTGAGTTTATTTACAATAATCGTATCGATTCGGCAATTGCTTTTTGTAAAAGCAATAAAAGCCCCTTATCGAGGATGATTGAGAAAGGGATCAAACGTCTTGGACGCCCGCTCAAGGAAATAGAGGAATCCATTGAAATAGTCGGGAAATTCGAGGTGTATAAACTCGAAAAAAATATAGTGATCCTGGCTATTATTGCCGGTATAGCACCTATGTTTGGATTTATAGGGACTATCATCGGGGTTATCAAGATTTTCCATGATATATCCTTAGCCGGTGATGTAAGTATTACTACTGTCTCGGCCGGTTTATATACCAAAATGGTTTCAAGCGCCGCCGGCCTGCTTGTTGGTATTACCGCATTTGTTCTTTACCACTGGTGTAATATTATGGTTGAGAAAACTGTTCAAAAGATGGAATATAGTGCTATGGAGTTTATGGATCTTTTACAGGAACCTTCAAAATGAACCTTCGCAGACGAAAAAAAATAACGGCAGAGGTCGCGACTTCATCCATGAACGACATCATGTTTTTCCTGATGCTGTTCTTCCTGATTATGTCGACTTTGCTGAATCCCAACGTTGTTAAACTAACGTTACC
>CAISRK010000458.1 GCA_903887815.1 uncultured Bacteroidales bacterium
CTTACTCCTAACAAAATGCATCTGCAACAAAAAATTACACTAAAACGCTATAAAAAAATATCAAACATTTTTGAGAATGTTTGATATTTTTTAACCACTTTTGAACATCAATAAATAGTCAACCTATTTTAGGACTCTACAATTTACGATTTACGATTTTGAAATTGAACTTCTGAACGACTTGAACTTCTGAACCCCTGAACCTCTGAACCTCTGAAACCCTGGAACTCGGAAATCCTGAAACACTTCTCTTACAACTTATCGACCCTCAGAAACACATCCCAGTACTTTTCTTTATTCATATCACTCCAGTGGATCTGCATGCGGCGGTACTGGTAGGTTTGAATCTGGCAGAAAACAACTAGCAGGAGTACAAGGCTGATAAACAGTTTCTTCAGTACACGGCTCTTTATTTGATATAGGGCGGTTGCCAGCAGTACTGCAAAAAAAGCATAATACTCTACCATCACGCGTTGCGAGAAACTCCCCCCGTAAAACCACATGTGCCACGACGAGAATACATATACCAATGCAAGCAGAAATCCAAGTAATGAATAAAAACCGAAACGGTTCATCCTGTATAGAAAAACAAAGCCTGTAAAACTTGCCAGCAGCAAAGGAGTATAAACAAACATTCCTTTCCGGTAGCTGAAAAGAAAATTCCAGATCTGCGGATGAAGAAACTTAAAACCTTCCTCTTTATAGGAGTACACCAGGAAACTGCCGGTTGATATTTTATATATTACCAGTTGTATTGCAATAACAAGAAGGAATCCAATTATAGCCCACATTAAGTGCACCGTTTGCCTGGCCAGGTATTGAAAACCATGGGCTAAATTTTCGCGGCTACCGGCTAAAAACGGCACAGCCGCAACCACCAGAAGGTTTACCGGCCTGATAAGGGTTATAACACCAAGCAGGAGGGCAATATAAACCAGGTGTTTGCCTGTGTGATCCGAAAAATACTGCCGCACTAAATAGCAAAACCAGGTAATAGCTGTAAACGAATACAAATGCGACATGGCAAACTCGGTTACCGAGTAATAAAAAAGATTCGTGCCGAACACGATTGCAAACAATACAAAAGCTATAATCTTTTCATCGGGGATAAAGGTGCGCATTAGTTTCCTGAGACCGAATAATGCCAGCATCAGGTAAAACAAGGCCCCAAGGTGAACCAGAAATGTGTAATAATAACTGTATCCGTCGGCGGTAAGCCCTGTGGCAAGTGTGATGGCATGACCCGCAAGGAAAAATGGCAAAAGGCACAAGGCGGTTCCGGCGTAATACTTATCCACGGTTTTGCCGTTGATCGTCCTCAGGTAGTTGTATTCCAGGTTCTGGTTGTAATAGGTATGATTTTCAATCGTGTCGAAAAAGCCGAAATTCAGGTCGTTGTAAATAAAAATGGCCGGCAGGTAAGCATAATATCCTTTGGCATCGGCCTCGATAATACCGTTTTTATAATCTTTTTTAAAGGATGTATTGGCCATCGACCACAACACAATTGCACCAATTAACCAGAGCATTGCCGCCGGCCATGAAATCAGATGTAAAGTGGTGCGGTTGAGTTTCACCAGGGTTTGAATTATCTTAAACGCTTGCTGAATGCAAATGTAGAGTTATTATCCTTTTATTTTAGACCGATGTTTCTGGTTTCTGGTGGATCGTTTCCGGATGCTGGCTGCCGGGCACTCTGCACCGGGCACCTTCTCGTTGCTTGTTGGAAACCGGGGAGTCAGAAGCCTTATTCTTTATCATTTCCTGCTGTAAGTAGGAGTAACTTATACTTATGATTCTCTTCATACTGATACCTGGAATTAAAACCTCATCCCCCAATCCCCCAATCCCCAAATCCTCAAATCCTCAATCCTGCTTAATCAACTGCCCTCCGCCTGTTCTGCTCCCCGAAATTTCGGGTGGATTTCCCCGGTAGTATATGTTTCCCAAGCCCGTTATTTCGTATTCAAAATGATTTACAACGTTTACATAACAGTCGTTGGGGCTGGCATTGCGCATAAAAAGGAAATTCGATTCCAGGTCGAGGCAATGGAACGGGCCGTAGCCACCTGAAAAAATAAAATTCACCCCGGTTTTTCCGCGTATGTTCATGTCGGCCGAGCCGCTTGTAATACTCAGTTTTGAAGTGCCGGTGCGTATAATTAGGTTAATATAACCTGATCCGCCTTTAGCGGTTACCGATAAGGAATCCTCCCGTATGGTATCCGTACAGCTTACTGTGCCTGTGGCTTCATAATTGAGGATGAGCAAATGAGGCATAGAGACATAGGCTGTAACCTGCTTGTTGTAGGTCCGCATCCAATTGAACCTGTTGGTGTTGCTTATAGTTAATGTGTTATCGGAGATATCGGTTTTAATCCCTCCCAGTATATTTTCGCCACCTTCGACCCGTATGCTGAATGATGCTGCCTGTGTAAGCACCAGGTTGACATTGTCATTCAGATAAATGCCGGTGAAATTCCCGTTCACAGGCCTGGTAACTGTGACAATATCGCCAGTCCGGAAAGTCATTCCTGCAGAACCATCTTTCTCGCAGGAGCCTAGTGCCAGGCTTACTGCAATAAAAAGGAATAAACTTAATTTCCGGATTGTTTTCATTGTTCTGATTAAATGCCAGGTTGTTGTTCTCATTGTACCCTCCCGCTGTAAATCCATGGAATTTTATATCCCATTCCGAACCCCACGAAATCAGCCTGCCCGAAATGTGTACGCAGTACAATGTTTGCGTAAAGGTTTTTCGTGAAAAGGTATTGTATGCCAAATTTAAAATAAGAGTTTTCGGGAACCATCTTCCCATGCAGGTAGAATCCCAGCCCGAAATTGTACGAAAGTTTCGACATCATAAGGTGATACTCCGGCCCGATTCCGAAACGCAGCAAATCACTTTTCTTACTATATTCCACATGCTTAAGATCGGCAAAATACGAATCCGAAGTATTGTATGTGAGGTCCATGTTTATCCCGGCGGCGCTTTTAAACGTAAACTGTTTCATCACATTTCCGTTTAAATTGTAAATCATGAAGGTACGCCCGTATTCGCTGCCCATATCTTTAACGGCTACCGTCGCTCCTATCGAAAAGTCGACTGATTTAACACTGGGGAACTCAAACAGGTAAAGCGAAGGGACTATTTTCTTATTCAGGTAGGGGTTTTCCTTGCTCAGCCGGTAAGCAAAAGCAATATTGATGGAAGGTGTATTTATACCGTAATTCGGAGTTTTAGTCGAACCATTCGAAAAATGCATCAGAGCAACGCCAATAGCGGCATTCATCCTGGGATTGAAACGCCAGCGGTACTCGGCCATCAGGTTTATGGCAGCATTAAGGTGCGATCCTATCGCAATGTATTTATAATTCTCGAGCCTGTCGAAACGCCTGGTTAAATAGCCTAATCCAAGCCCTACCCTCAAATTGAGTTCCTGTTTCCGGTTTCGGACAATAGGGTAGTTTACGTAAGGAAAAAATGCATTGGCGCTCCCTACGAAATTCGAATTCCCCAGTTGCGAATACCAGTAGCTTATGCCTATAAAAGGGTAGCCATATACCGCCTGCCAACGCTCACGACCGAAGGTTTCTTTCCCCAGGTTCAGCTCAAAAGAAGGGAAGTGGGCATTAAAAATCTTCATTTCAAGGTGGTGGTTGATCATGAAACCATAGTTCACCCGCCCTTCGAGCAAGAGGTTCGAACCCCAAAGTTTATGCTGAGCCATGGCAGGTGCTTTTACAAGTACCAGCATAACTATCAGCAAAACAAATGGTTTCAGTCTCAACCGGGGCATCCTTATCTTATTAATAAAAAAGGCCTTTTTATGGCCAATACGATAACGCAAAAATACTGTCAATCGTGCATGTGGCAAAGCTTTTATTTCGGCAGGCCCATATTCACTGTTGGGCAGAGATGCATTTATAAATTGATTATTTACAATTTACGAATGACGATTTACGATTTTATGTTTCTGGATTCTGGTGCTGGTATTTGTTTGCCGGTTTCTTGTTCCCAAATCTGGTTCCTGCTTTCCATTTTTCATTTTTCAAATCTCCATCTTCCATTATCATCCCTCCAACTTCATTTTATCGCCCCGTCCCTCGTCCCAATTTTCACATTTATCAACCAAAAATCCCCTCATTTGCGCACAAAACGTACCTTTACAAAAAATATATGCAATGGATCAACGACTGATTGAATTTGAACGGCTGCTGAATATTATGGACGAACTCAGGGCAAAATGCCCCTGGGACAAGGAACAGACTTTCGACTCGCTGAGGCACCTTACCATTGAGGAAACCTACGAGCTTTCGGATGCCATCCTCGAAAAAGACCTGCCCGAAGTCCGGAAGGAACTCGGTGACCTGATGCTGCACCTGGTTTTTTATTCTAAACTTGGCGAAGAAGCCGGTTCGTTCGGTATTGCCGACGTGCTGAGAGGGATTAACGAAAAACTGATTAACCGGCATCCGCATATATACGGCGATGTGAAAGTGAACAGTGCAACAGATGTAAAGGATAACTGGGAAAAAATAAAACTGCTCGAAGGCCGCGAGTCGGTGCTCGAAGGTGTACCAATGTCGCTTCCGGCCATGGTAAAAGCATACAGGATACAGGATAAGGCCCGGGGAATCGGTTTCGATTGGGATAATGCTACCCAGGTATGGGAAAAAGTAGAGGAAGAAATTGCCGAACTCAAACACGAACTCGACAACGGAGCCGAAACCATCAAAACCGAGTCGGAATTCGGCGACCTGCTTTTTGCTTTGATTAATTATGCCCGTTTTATCGATGTAAACCCCGAAACTGCACTCGAACGCACCAACCGCAAGTTTATCAGGCGTTTTAAACATATCGAAAAAGCTGTAAATGCTGATGGCAAGGTGCTGCACGAGATGACACTGGCCGAAATGGACGTGTACTGGGAACAAGCCAAAGAAATGGAATCCTGAAAAATACTTACCGGATTTTTATTCCTAACCTGAAATCAATTCCCAATCCCCTCAGGTCCGATGTAGTGGAGGCACTGTTGCCCTGCCCAAGGTAAATGCCGGCTATGTTGTCCATATCCATATCGTAAAAGGCCAGCATATAATAAGGCTGCAGCTGGAAAAATACCGAACTGCCCAACGGCACCTCGATAATAGCGTTTACAGCTGCCTGCAAACCGCCTTTCTTATCCACAACACTTTTCGAATCGCCGAAAGCCAGTTCATACTGCCTGTTCCGTATTGTTGAGTAGGTGTACCCAAACTGTCCGCCAAAAGCAAGGCTATGGAGTAAATAATAATCGTAAGCCAGTGTGACCGAACTGTGCCGTGTCGAAATCTCGAAAGACCCTGCATCGGTGCTAATAACCGGGATAATTCCTTCTGCCTTCGCCTTGCTGAAGACCTGTTGGTACGAAAAAAGGAATGATGATTTTTCGGATCGCGAACCAGCAGATAAAGTATATCCCTTATAGGGATTCTCTGTTTCAAATTTCGTAGTAAGTCCCGGGTTGGCAGCGTTTACTGAGGTAAGAAATGCATCAATATCTTTGGTCTTAAACCAGGCAGCCGAATAGCCGGCACCAACTATAAAACCTTGTTGCGCAAAACTATTTAACGCTGCTACCAGGAACAGGAATGTGAATACTTTTTTCATTGGGTTCTGTATGAAGTTTATAAAAATGAACAGAAATGATGTAATATAGTTGGTCGGCTTATCCCCCGGAACAGGCATTACTGTGAACAGGATTAATATTATTTCAGTGGATAATTCCCTTCAGACGGGTTCTGTCATGTGAAAATTACGTAATTTGCACCACTTCTATTGTTTCATTGCTTTGCAGCCTGTTATTTGATAAATGACCGGCATAATCTGAAAGCCCCCTCTAAATTAGTAATTAAAATGATTAAAAGGATCCTTGTGTTGTTGTTTTTATTTGCTGCTTCGCGCCTGTATGCCGGCGGCAACGACAGTATTACCTATCCTAAGCTGAATGTAACCTACCTGAAATCATATTATTACGATTCGAAAAGTTTTATTCTTTCGCCTGCCAAATGGGAAGCCCGGCAATGGATAGGCTTTGGTGCAATTGCGGGTGCAGGCGTCCTGGCTTATACCCAGGATGAGAAAATACAGAAATATTTTGTTACTCATCAATCGGAAACGGGCGATAAACTGGCTAAATACGTTTTTGAGCCTTTTGGAAACGGTAAATACAGTTGTATGTTGATGGCCGGTTTATACCTGGGCGGACGCGTGGCAAAGGATAAGCGGCTAGCCGGCACTTCGCTGACAGCTGCCAAAGCGTATGTGGTGTCGTCGGTTTTTACAATGGCTGTCAAGCAGCTTACTCACAGGCACCGGCCTTACCAGGATAATACACCAGACCATGCAAACTGGGAGGGGCCTATCGCAGATTTTCATTATAATAGTTTTTGTTCAGGGCATTCATCGGCTGCTTTCAGTATAGCAACGGTTTACGCCTTGGAATACAGCCACACCATATGGGTCCCTGTGCTTGCTTATACGCTGGCAACCGGCACAGCTGTATCGAGGCTTTACAATAATGCTCACTGGGCCTCCGACGTCGTAATCGGCTCAGCCCTTGGTTTTGTCACCGGCCGCTTTTTGTGGAAACAAAGCCGCAAAGGGAATACCCGGTTGATGGTGCTTCCTTCAATGGGTACACAGAACGGCTCGCTGACCTTTTTATACCGCATTGGATAGGCTCTGTAGTTCCCCAAGCCTCAAGTCCCAATCCCGATAGCCATAGGGACCAAATTCCAGGATCCAACTACCTGCTCGTCCCCATAAGCCCCTCCAGGGTTTGGGGTCTCTTGTCAACTCAAATCCGCACTCCGAACTCCGAAATTTTAGTTTCTGGTTTCTTGCTGCTGGTTTGCCACATCCAACATCCCTCATCCGACATCCCACATCAACTCATAATTCGTAACTCCCAAAATTTCTTCCGCTCCCTAATCTATTTTTCCTATTTTTGTTCCCCCGTAAAATTTTATACTCATTTCAGCAGTCCGGCTGCTGTTCTTCATCTACTCCCAATGAAAATACTGACTACCCTCTTTTTAAGCCTGATTATTAGCCTTGGTTTAACTGCCCAGATTCCTGCCGGCTATTACGATGGCGCTACAGGTAAAACAGGTGCCGAACTGAAAACAGCTCTTTACACTATTATCAAAGGACATTCATCGGTAACATACGATTACCTTTGGACTGCATTCCAATCAACCGATAAGAAAGCTGATGGAAAAGTTTGGGATATGTACTCCAATTGTTCTTTCACTTTTGTAACTAACCAGTGTGGAACCTATTCGGTTGAATGTGATTGCTATAACCGCGAACATTCCTGGCCTAAAAGTTGGTTTGGAGGTACAGTAGCCCCAATGTATACTGATCTTTTCCATCTTGTACCTACCGATGGGAAAGTAAATGGGATGCGGGGTAATTATCCTTTTGGTACTGTAAGCTCCCCTACCTACACTTCGGCAAATGGAACAAAGCTTGGTCCTTGCAGTTACCCGGGTTATGCCGGCACCGTATTCGAACCAGTCGATGAATATAAAGGCGATTTTGCCCGTAACTACTTTTATATGGCTACCCGTTACGAAAATATCATTTCTGCATGGCACGGTAACGATGCAAATGCCGAAGCCGTGCTTCAGGCCAATTCATTCCCGGTATTCGAGGACTGGTTTAAAAACCTGCTTATCGCATGGAACAATGCTGATCCTGTAAGCGCAAAGGAAATAGCCAGGAACAACGCAGTGTATGCCATACAGCTTAACCGCAATCCCTATATTGATCATAACGAATATGTGGCTTCGGTATGGGGCAGCGGAACGGTTCTCCCTGAGCCTACCAACCATGTTCTTTCCTTCGCAAACGGTACCTGCACCTCTACCACTATTCCGCTCACCTGGAACAACAACGACGGCACACAGGCAGCTGATAAATTCCTTGTACTTATTAATACTACCGGCACTTTTTCAAGTCCTGCCGACGGCACCCCTGTAAGCGACGACCTGAACCTGGCCGATAATGCAGGAGCTGTAAATGTTGTGCACAGTGCACAGGCTTATACATTAACCGCTTTAAACCCCGGTATTACATACTATTTCAAAATCTTTCCATATACCAATGCAGGTACCAGTATAAATTATAAAACGGATGGCACAGTGCCTGCCATTTCGGCGGCTACCCTCAGCACAGCGCAGCTGACAGTTCAACCCTCAACCCTCAGCGGTTTCAGTTATTCAGGTTCGGGACCATCGGTTTCGCAGAGCTATACTTTAAGCGGCGCGGCCCTTGCACCTGTGTCAGGTACCATTACTGTTTCAGGAACAGCCGCTTTTGAGGTGTCGGCCGACAACAGTACTTTCGGCAGCTCAGCCCCGGTGAATTATACTTCCTCAACCCTGGCCGGCACACCGGTGTACGTGCGTTTGAAAGCAGGCCTGGTGGCCGGCAGTTATACCTCGCAGAATGTAGCCAATTCCGGCGGAGGTTCAACAACACTGAATGTAAGCTGTTCGGGAACTGTAACCGCCATATTGCCGGAGCCTGCCAATAATGCAAGCAACATTTCGGGCCACAGTATCCTTCTCGAATGGAGCGATGCCCTTGACGGCGTGCAGCCGGCCGGCTATCTTATACGCAGGAGCAGCTCCGGTTTCGATGCAATTGCATCACCAATTGACGGGACAACCTATTCGGCAACCGGCGATATGTATGTGCCTTTCGGGCAGGAATATGTGTGGGTGAGAGACCTGGCTGCCAGTACCACCTATTATTTCAAACTCTTCCCGTATTCAGGCAGCGGCAGTTCGATCGACTATAAAACAAATGGCAGCGTTCCGCAGGTTGAGAAAACGACACAGCCTTAATCGGACACGGGACAGGAGCCGAGGGACAAGAGAACGAGGAGACGACGGTATATGGAGACTAGGATGTTAGATGGTAGATGGTAGAAATGTGCCCTGTGCCCAGCCTCCAGCCACCAACCACCATTGCAGAGTGCCCGGAGACCAGAAACCCCAAATCCCCAAATCCCCAAATCCCCAAATCTACTGCGAATTAACAATCATTTAA
>CAISRK010000459.1 GCA_903887815.1 uncultured Bacteroidales bacterium
GTATTCCCTTTCCTGAAATATGCTACCGATCTTATGGTAAATAAATTCGGAGTGGATCCTTACTGGGCCGGAGCCATTCCAGGATTGCTTCCTTTTGGAACTATATTGTTAACTCCATTGTTTGGAGGTATTTATGATAAAAAAGGAAAAGGTGCCACAATTATGATCATTGGTGCTATCATCATCATTATGGTTCACTTGCTTTTCTCGGTGGCACTCTTTAATAATTATATTTTCGCCATTTTCCTTGTAATCTGCCTTGGTGTCGGATTCTCGCTTGTTCCTTCAGCCATGTGGCCATCGGTTCCTAAAATCATTCCTGAACGTCAGTTAGGAACTGCCTATGCACTTATTTTCTGGGTACAAAACTGGGGACTTATGCTCGTTCCGTTATTGATCGGCTGGGTTCTGGATAAATTCTGTGTAACCGGCACTTCAGTCCTGGCAGGCAAGGTTGTTACTTCCTACAACTATACCATTCCTATGCTGATATTCACATCATTCGGCGTGCTGGCACTTTTATTCGCATTCCTGCTGAAAGCCGAAGACAAAAAGAAAGGCTACGGACTCGAGATGCCAAATATTAAAAATTAAGAAGCGTACTGAAAAAATAGTAATAAAACAGTTACCGGACAAAGTTGAAACGCTTTGTCCGGTTTTTTTTATGCCGGGTCTTACGGTATCGTTTTGTACCTTTGCATCAGATTTTCCGGGTATTTTACATTGGCTTTTTAAAATATACCTGACGCGCTTAATTTCGAAGCAACACCTTATTCCTAAAACAGAATTTAAAGAATGAAACTCCTAATTGTATCAGCGACGTCACTCGAAATAAAACCTCTGCTCGAAGAACTTGGAGAAGGCACGGAGATGCAATATCATGTTACCCGGTACGTCGACGAACGCTTCCAGGTCGATGTGCTGATAACCGGAGTCGGAATGGTTCCAACAGCTGTCTATACAAGTATGGTTTTAGGGTTGTATAAATATGATGCCGTTATTAATGCCGGCATCTGCGGTAGCTTTAACCGTAGTATCAGCATTGGAGAAGTTCTCAATGTTGTTGTTGATAGCCTGCCCGAAACCGGAGCCGAGGATGGCGAACATTTTCTCTCGCTTATCGACCTAAACCTGCTTGAACAGGACGAATTTCCATTTAGCGGAGGTAAGTTAGTTAACGATTCAGTTTTTGACAGCAGACTCATTGAATCATTGCCGAAAGTAACCGGGGTTACCGTAAATACAGTTCATGGCAATGCTCAAAACATAGAAGTTTTTCTTCTTCGCAATCAAGTTGACGTTGAAACTATGGAAGGCGCCGCTTTTATGTTTTCCTGCAAAGTGCATAAAATGAGGTGTATACAGGTTCGGAGTATTTCCAATTACGTCGAAGACCGCAATGTGTCGAAGTGGGACATACCTTTGGCTGTGCAGAACCTGAACGGATTCCTGATAGATTTGTTGAATGAGTAGGAGGGGAGATCGTAAATAGTTTATGGAAAATAGTTAATAAGATGCCTTGATGCACATTGCCCGCTCTTTCATTAATTAAATCAAAATCACAAATCTTTGATAAAATCCTTTTTTACCGTTTACTACTAACCATCAACTATTTTCAAACGCATGAACCTTACCCTCGGCTTTTCTCCTTGTCCCAACGATACCTATATTTTCGATGCATTAGTTCATCAAAAAGTGGATACCGAAGGATTAGAATTCGACTATTTTATGGCCGATGTGGAAGAACTCAACCGGAAGGCTTTTAATGAAGGTCCTGACGTTACCAAAGTGAGCTTCCATGCGTTTTTGCACCTGGCAGGCAATTACCTGCTGCTTGATTCCGGTGCTGCGCTTGGTTTTGGGGCGGGTCCGCTCGTGGTAAGCAGGGAGTTACAGGACTTTAAGGAATTGAGAGGTAAAAAAGTTGCTATTCCCGGCAGATATACAACCGCTAACCTGCTGTTTAGCCTAGCAATGAAAGAGCCTGTACTAAAAAAGGAAATGCTTTTTTCGGATATCGAAAATGCCGTTATCACAGGCGAAATGAATGCCGGTGTAATTATCCATGAAGGACGGTTTACATACACTTCAAAAGGACTTCACAAACTGATCGATCTTGGTGAATTTTGGGAACAGCTTACCGGATCACCGGTTCCACTGGGTGGAATAGTTGTCCATAAAAGGATTGGAAACGAGGTGATTGAAAAGATTCAGCGCAGCCTTCGCCGCAGTGTTGAATATGCCAACCAGCATAAAGGCGAACTCAACGAATTTATCCGCTGCAATGCCCAGGAAATGGACGAATCGGTTATGCAAAAGCATATTGACTTGTACGTTAACGAGTTTTCAGTCGACCTGGGATCCGTGGGTAAAAATGCTGTAAACATCATGTTCGAGTATGCCATTAATGCGAACTTGATTGATAAAATGCCTGAATTTATTTATGCCTCTCAGTTAAAATAAGCATATCCTGGAAAATAACAGCTTTATAGATGCAGTTATTATAATATGAATGTTGTACCTTTCACAATTGAGTATTTACTACTTTTGTCTAAATTTTAAGAAAAGATTCTTGAAGCATTATATAGCTTACCTTTTCGTTTTCTTTCTTGCTCTTGTTTTATCTCAGGCATACTGCCAGGTCGACAGGGGAGGAGTTCCGCGGAGTTTCCAGCTGACGCAGAATGAAAAAGGTATGCTCCCGCTTAATGAAATTCTGCCGCCCGACAAACAGGTGCTCGAAAGGGAAGATACTGAAGATGCGGGTTCTGAAAAATTGTACCGTGTCGGGGTTGAAATACCGGTTTTAATCTCGGATGAAACTGCGGGCAAATGGGATGTAGTGCCAGGTGGCAGAGTATGGCGAATGGCTATAAAATGCAGCGGTGCACAAGCTCTTGGATTGAGTTTCGATAAACTTTGGTTGCCCGACGGTACCGATTTGTTTATTTATACACCTGATCATCAATTTATTATTGGCGCAATTATTCCGGGAGTTCTGACTGATGTACCAAAATTTGCTACCCGTCCTCTTCCTGGCGATGAAGTTGTGGTTGAGTATTTTCAGCCTTTTACTGCTTCCCGGTACTGGCCTCTGAATATCAGGGGGATATCGTACCAGTATCGCGGGTACGTGCCACTCAGTGCCAGGTCCGCTTCCGCTACTCTGGGTGCCTGCGAGGTAAATGTGAACTGCAGCGAAGGCGACGACTGGCAGAACCAGAAGAAGGGAGTTGTTAAGATCTATACTAAAGTTAATAACAAGTATTTCTATTGTTCAGGTACATTGCTAAACAATACTTCCGGTGATTTTTCGGCTTTACTGCTTACCGCAAGCCATTGCGGTCACGATTTTTCCGGACAATACGCAACTGCTGAAGATCTTGCCCAATGGGTGTTTTATTTTAACTACGAATCGCCGGGTTGTGCTACAGCTGGCTCACAGGAATACACAGTAGTAGGTGCAACAAAACTTGCTATATCTGACGACCCTGCCGATATTGGTTCCGATTTTTTTCTTCTTAAGTTGTTAACCAATATTCCTGCCAGCTACTATCCCTATTATTGCGGATGGGATGCCAGCCAAGGAAATTCTCCTTCAGGTGTCGGTATTCATCATCCGAACGGTGAAGTGAAAAAAATATCCACCTATACTACACCCGTAGTATCAGCCACCTGGGGTTCAACACCCAATACCCATTGGGCAGTTAAATGGTCGGCAACGCTGAACGGGCATGGTGTTACCGAAGGAGGATCGTCGGGTTCAGCCCTGTTTGATAATGAAAAACTTGTTATTGCCACGCTTACCGGTGGCGAAAGTTCCTGTTCGAATACTTCAGGGCTTGATTATTATGGGAAATTCTCATATTCGTGGTTGTCATGCGGAACAACAGCCAGTCGCCAGCTTAAGCCCTGGCTGGATCCGGCGAATACGGGCATTGTTAAACTCAACGGCACGTATAACGAGAAAGCTGCAGTAGCTGATTTCTCTGCCAATTATTTAGTTATTCCTGTTGGCGGCACTGTCGGTTTTACGGACCTTTCAGCCGGCAAACCCGATAAGTGGCACTGGTATTTCGAAGGTGGAGAACCTACCGAATCCACCCAAAAAGATCCGGGTGAAATCCGTTTCGGGCGGTACGGGATGAAAAATGTTAAACTGGTTGTTTCGAATTCGTATAACAGCGATTCGCTTATCAGGGAAAATTATATTGATGTACGCGCTGTTATATCGCCTAACCCTGCAAAGAATGGGGTGATCAGCATTTTAACCGATATCAATAACCAGGGCAATATAGTTATAGATGTATACGACCTTTTTGGAAAACTTGCCCGGCACTTCGAATATACAGCATCCGCTTCAGCCTACCACAGTATACAACTTCCTGAAAAAGGCAGTACATTTATTGTCAGGGTGATACAGGGTAACCAGGTACAAACACATAAGGTAATTGTCGTGCATTAGCAGGCGATGCTGAAATGAGAATTAATAATGTTTAAAATTAAACCGGACTGATGATTTCTGAATTGATAAAATCTGCTGATATACCTGCCAACATTAAAGAAATTTCTTTAAAAGTACTGAATTCCGTCAGGATAACTCCTGGAGAGGGCGTAATACTATACCGCGAAGCCGATACATCATTGCTTGCCCTGCTGGCTGACCAGGTGCGCAAACGCACTGTTGGCAATTATGTTTTTTACAACCGCAATGTCCATATTGAGCCGACCAATATTTGCGTGTACGATTGTAAATTTTGCTCCTATTCGCATCACCAGAGCAAGGAATCGTGGGAACTTACAATTGATGAAATGGTGAAAACGGTGGTAAGCCTCGGAGATGAAATTACCGAAGTTCACATTGTGGGGGCCGTGCATCCAGGCAGGGATATTTATTACTATGCCGGTTTGGTAAAGCGTGTGCGTGAAGCTAGGCCTACCATCCATATCAAAGCGTATACGGCAATCGAAATCGAATACATGGCAAAGCGTGCTGAAATGTCATTTAAGGCCGCCCTGCAACTGCTAAAAGATTCGGGGCTCAACTCGCTGCCAGGCGGCGGAGCCGAAATTTTCGACGATGCCATAAGGGAACAGATCTGCGGGAAGAAATCTTCGACCGAAGCCTGGATCGAAATACACGAAGTTGCTCACCAGCTGGACATACCTACCAATGCTACAATCCTGTACGGCCATATCGAACAATTTGAGCATCGCATTCACCATATGAACCTCTTGCGGGAACTCCAGGACCGTACCGGCGGATTTAACGCCTATATCCCGCTCAAATATAAAAGCAAGAACAATGAAATGTCTTACGTGGGTGAAGTCTCGCTTATCGAGGATTTGCGTAACTACGCGGTTTCGCGTATCTTCCTCGACAACATTGCCCATCTGAAAGCCTACTGGCCTATGATAGGAAAGGAAATGGCCGCTTTATCGCTTGCTTTCGGAGTTGATGACCTGGATGGTACTATAAACGATTCAACTAAGATATATTCGCTTGCGGGTGCCGGCGAAAATCCTTCGTTAAGTTCAGATGAAATCAGGGACCTGGTAATTAAAGCCGGCAGGGTACCTGCCGAAAGAGATTCGGTATATAATATTATCTCGGAGGGGTAATAGTATTTAACCTGATCCACTGCTCACTTTCCTGACAAATGTCACCCCTCAAAGGTTAGAAAATAAGCATATTGTACTACCAAGTGATTTTGCATCAGGTTGCGGTTATATTACGCCTTGTACCTGGATTAGAATTGGCTGGAAACCCGAAGCCGCTTCCTATTCACTTTCATCGTCAGGGTCGCTCTTTATAACATAGCGTTCCCATTTTTCGATAACCCCTTTCATATCTTCAGGCAATTCGGCTTCAAAGTACATTTTCCTTCCGTCAGCCGGATGCGCAAACCCAAGCGACTGGGCATGCAATGCCTGCCGCGGGCAGACCTCAAAACAATTTTGGATAAACTGCTTGTATTTGGTGAATGTAGTGCCTTTAAGCACCTGGTCGCCACCATAGCGGGCATCGTTAAACAAAGTATGACCTATATGCTGCATATGAGCCCTGATCTGGTGTGTACGCCCTGTCTCAAGTGTGCATTCGATAAGAGTAATATAATGAAACCGCTGCAACACACGATAATGGGTAATTGCTTCCTTACCATGGCTCCCGTCGGGGAAAACGTCCATGATAAGCCTGTCGCGAAGGCAGCGGCCTATATTGCCCGTAACTGTTCCTTCTTCTTCTTTTACATCGCCCCAAACAAGTGCCTGGTATTTCCTGTCCACTTTATGTTCGAAAAATCCACGGGCAAGTATGCTTTGAGCCAGTTCATTTTTTGCCACAAGCAGCAGCCCTGAAGTGTCTTTATCAATCCGGTGCACCAGGTAAGGTCCTGTTTCGGAAACGATACCCTGCGACTGAAAACGGTAAACAAGAGCGTTTACCAGTGTGCCGGTATAGTTGCCATGGGCTGGATGAACTACCATACCCGGAACTTTGTTTATAACAAGCACATCGTCGTCTTCGTAAACCACATTCAAGGGAATGTTTTCAGGCAGAATTTCGGTTTCGCGTGGCGGGTAAGCCAGGACAATTGAAATTACATCAAGCGGTTTTACCCTGTAATTGGGTTTTACAGGTTTATCATTAACCAGTATATTGTTGGCATGAGCTGCATTCTGAATTTTATTTCTGGATGCATTCTGTATTCGTCCCATAAGGAACTTATCGATGCGCAACAGTGCCTGCCCTTTATCAACGTCGAACCTGAAATGTTCGTAAAGATCATTTTCTTCAGCCGATGCTGAGGTATCTTCTAATTCTTCGATCATTCGTATTTTTAAAAATTATGAGGAAATCATTTATCCCCGGTTAACCAGGTTTGCCTGATAAACGTAAAATTAGTGTTATAAACCGTTCAACCGGACCTGTCAGGACCAACTTTACCTGATTACCAGCTTCCCGCTTGCTCTCTGTCCTTTGGTTTTATCGGTAAGTACTACCATATAAAAACCGGGTGTAAGCCCCGTTACATCAACAGGATTTGAGAATGATGCTGAGAGAACAGTGCTTCCGGTAGCCGATAGTATGCTCACAGAAAGATCATTATGACTGTTTTTCCACGATTCAGGCAGATGAATAACAAGTCTTCCGTCAGATACCGGGTTCGGAGTAAAGCTGAGTTTTTCAATTTCGGGTGTTTCGATTATCCCTGTAGGATTTTTTGATCCGATAATAGGACGCATCATAAGAGAACCGGCATTTATTTCGCTGCTGGCTTCCCAATTTCCAGTTGTATTGTAAAACCGTTTCGAATGACTGTCGGTATACCGGTCGAACCCTACATTCAGGTTATCTACAAAAGTCTGGCCCCAGCCAACGTAAAAAATAAGGCTTGGAAACGACAACGGGTTAATTACCAAAGGTGTTTCGAACCAGTAAGTCTGGAATTGATTATTCTGGTTCGTATAAATTGGGATGGCATCGTTGAGCACCCTGATTTGTTGTCCCGGCATACCGTAAGCATCGTTCCAAACTATAAGATCGATGACTTTCTGGTTAACATTACCCACAACCGGGTTGAAATAAATCTGAATTCCACGCATTGTATCGGCAACATTCAGTTTAAACTGAACTGCATAATACCCCGAAGCCCCGTTTATCCCGATTCCTGCTTCAGAGGAGCCGTTGTCATATGCATAATAATTACTGAATACCTGTTGAAACTGTATCGAGTCGTTCGGTCGATACAAAGGATTTATATCAGGCGAAAGTATGTGTGTAATATGGAAAACAACCGATTCTTCGTTCGATGTAGGAAAGAAAAAATTAACAGCCGGATGGGCAAATGGAAGATAATCGCAATATCCATAAGTCGCGTAGGGCCTTATTTTAAAACTGCCTCCATCATAATTATAAGCGGCTGTTGGTGGAAGGGAGTTTTTGCGAACGTTGTATTTATAGGTAATATTCTGGTCGAGATTGTAAAGATTGGCGATTTTTATATCAAGCGTTTCTTTCATCTCGTTGATAAAGTTGTTCCTGTATTGTTTCAGCGGCATGGATTGGTAGTTGCGGAGCATCGAAGGTGCGATATCACCAAACGCCACATCCTGTATAAGCGTATCGTGAATATTCCTGCCAGTATTAAGCGAAACCACATCAATATTCCAGAGACTGCCATTGCTGCGCCAGTCGGGTTGCGAATTGCCCGACAAAGCTCCTATGTTCCGGAACCGGAACTGGAACCCGTTCTTATAGTAAAGTGTGCTGTCAAGTACCTTGGTAATCGGGATAAGTACCTGGCGAAAATAACGGTTGTTTGGCCTGGCAAAGGTGTCGACCTGAATTCCTCCCGCGGTTGACCAGATTTGATTCCAAAGCGGAACTCCAAGTGAATCGTTATCGCCGGGGGAATGGAATTCGAGTATAAGCGATGATTTTTTCGAAGGGGGGCTGATGCTGCGGCCTTGTGGCTGGTAATAGAAACTCAGGTAAACCGAATCCTTGCGGCTTATTGCTTTCTTGACCGGTGTAAAAACCGAGTCGAGCCTTATCGGGAGCGAAGTGAGATTATCAGCGTTAAACGGGTATTGTCCGGCTCCCGGGTATAAGGCTCCTTTATCGTCGAGAACATCGAGCGATGCAACACCAACGGTAGGAGGGAATTTGGCAAAATCGGTATTAATGAAAGCATAATTATCAAACCAACGCAATGGAGAAGGATATACCGAATTAACTGAAAAGTCATCATAAAATGGCAGCGTCAGGCTTGTGGTACCGGACTTTACTTTCTTCTGTTCCTGGTATTTCCTGGCAACAGCAGGATTAAAAGCAGGTGAAATCATTTCCTCCTGCGCTGCTGCTGATAAACCAAGCAAGGTTATTAATAATAATGTGAAAATATTTTTTGTCATTCAATCAATTAGTTAAGGTAATGGTGTTTCAGGGGTAACGGTATCAATAACCATTTTACTGATGTATTCTTCGAAATTCAGATCGGTGCTTCCTTTGTAAACCAGCGAGAAACCGGTCCCTGTACCGATACGTTTCCCATAAACATATAAAGGTGTTTGTTCATAAACTACAGCATCAGTGCTATCGGAAGTTCCTGTATAACTCTCATGCTCAACAGTAAAACCCATACGCGATAAATCAGCTCTGGCTGCATCGCGGCTTTTCCCGATAAGGAACGGAACCGACTGCAGATCACCGCCTGAACCTGAACCAATCACAAGGTCAATTACAGATCCTTTCCGGATCTGTGTTCCCGGCGACACTGTTCTGCCTCCGACAGTCACTTTAAGAACTGCATTTTTTGCCATATCCGGAATAATCCTAATGCTTCCGAGTTTTAATCCGTAGGTCTGAAGCAAAGCTTTTGCCCTCCTTAGCGAAAGGTCGATAAGCGCCGGCATGCTCACCTGCTCAGGAACGAACGATACAAGCGAAAGATAAATAGCCCTGCCGGGTTTAACTTTGGTATTGGGTAATGGATCCTGCGAAATCACGCTTCCAGGGCGCTTTGTGTAATCATAAATTGAATCGACTATCACAAGTTCAAAATCCCTGCTCGACTCAAGGCTGTTCACCTGGTCCATCTGCAGCCCGACATAATTTGGCGTAATTGCGACCTGGTTATGCCTGGTATAAAGCCTGAGAATGGTTAATGTTATCCAGGCAATAACGATAAAAAGCAAAAATGAATAAGCCAGGTGTTTTAAAAACCGCCGGGTTGTTATGAATTGAATAAAGTTCATATGCTTTGCTCGCCCTGTATGATTACTGGTTAACCTCTGGTTATATAAACTGAAAGAGGTATAAATTATTGTTTCACTTTTGCAAAGATATAAATTTACAAGGCAGCGCTCATATATTAAGGTTCACTAACTTTGCACTTTTGCTTCTGAATAAAAATGATTCCTATGCGCAAACTGAATATAGTTTTATTTATGGGTGGCGATTCGGGCGAATACGAAGTGTCCATCGGCAGTGCATCGCAGGTTCAGAATAACCTCGATAAAGATAAATTCAATGTATACCCTGTACTGATCAGGGATGGAAACTGGACCTTTACCGGAGATGACGGACACCAGGTTCCGTTCGACCGCAATGTTCATGGTCTGAAAGTAGGAGGGAATACAATCCGGTTTGATTGTGCGTTTATCGCCATTCATGGCACACCCGGTGAAGACGGGAAACTCCAGGGCTACCTTGATATGGCAGGAATCCCTTATACAACATGCGATGTAACTACGTCGGCCCTAACATTTAACAAATATTTCTGCAACGACCTAGCTATACAATATGGTGTGAAGGTTGCAAAAACAGTGCTTCTCAGGAATAGTGATATATGGAATGCGGAAGCTTTGGCGCAGGAAGTTGAACTGCCCTGCTTTATTAAACCGAATAAGTCGGGTTCGAGTGTAGGAGTATCGAAAGTATATACTGTAGACGAAATACCTGTTGCCATAGCCAAAGCCTTTGCCGAAGATGATGAAGTGCTGGTTCAGCAATTTATTAAAGGTCGCGAAATGGCTTGCGGCGTTTTTAAGCTTAACAGTGAAATTAAGGTCCTGCCAGTAACAGAAATTGTTTCGGAAAACGATTTCTTCGATTACGAAGCCAAGTATACTGCCGGTCTTGCAAGTGAAATTACTCCTGCGCCGATTTCGGCTGATCAATCGGCTGAATGCATGAGAATTACGGAGTATTTGTACCGTAAGTTTAATTGCGCGGGCGTTGTCCGTTTCGATTATTTCCTTACCGGAGATGAATGGTGGTTTCTTGAAGTAAATACCGTTCCCGGTTTCTCGGCGGGAAGCATTGTCCCAAAACAGGTGAAAGCTGCCGGTTACAGCCTCGAAGATTTTTATGGTTCGCTTGTAGAGGAAGCGATAAAACAGAAATAGTGTAAACGACCTGTTGTTAGCTGTTTAGGCTGAAGTATATAGCAAAAAAATGCAGCACGCTTCCGGCCAGAACAAACAAATGCCATATGCCATGGCCATATGGGAGATTGCGCCACATATAAAACAGCACTCCAATGGAATAGGCTATTCCTCCCAGTACCAGAAATACAAGGCTGATTGAAGGCAGGTGCAGATAAATCTGCCTGCCGGCAAGTATGAACATCCAGCCCATGATCATGTAGATAACTACCATCAGTTTGCGGAACCGGTACAGGTATATCGAGCGGATTACAATACCGATAAGGGCAACTCCCCATATTATCCCAAATAAAGTCCAGCCCCAGGGACCGCGCATCGAAGTAAGTAAAATAGGAGTGTAGGTTCCGGCAATCAGCAGAAAGATGGAGATGTGATCGAACCGGGCAAAAAGGTTTTTGACGCGTTCGCCCGTAAAACTATGATATAGTGTTGACGACAGGTACAGCAGAATAAGTGTGCTCCCATAAATCGAAAAACTTACAATATGCCATATATCGCCATGCTTTACGGCTGCAATAACTAAAATTACCAGGGCTGCAATACTTAGCAGTGCCCCGATTCCGTGAGTTATCCCGTTGGCAATTTCCTCACCGGTTGTAAGTTTACGGTAGATTTTTGATGGTTTTGAATCCATTAAATAGTATTTAATACAATAACGCCCGAAAAAACCGTTTGTTTCAGCCTGCTGAAATTTATAGAAAAACAGGTTTATCCGACCTTACAGGAATATGAATTTTAGGCTTTGGAGTTCAGAAAATCCACCAGTTTATTTACCGCAACTGCCCTGTGACTGATTTTGTTTTTCTCCGAAAGCGGCATTTCGGCAAAAGTTTTGTCATATCCATCGGGTGTAAATACCGGGTCGTATCCGAAGCCTTTGATTCCCAGGCGCTCAATACCAATCTTACCATTAACAATTCCTTCAAAAAGAGTGACCTCGCCATTCAGTATCAGTGCAATTACAGTGCGGAACTGCGCTTTACGGTTTTCAATCCCTTTCATCTCTCCAAGGACTTTATCAATATTGGCTTCAAAATCATGAGCGTTTCCAGCATACCTTGCTGAAATTACACCGGGCCGGCCATCGAGGACTTCAACTTCGAGGCCTGTATCGTCGGCAAAGCAGTCTTCTCCATATTTATCATAAATATACCTGGCTTTCAGCAAGGCATTTCCTTCGAGCGTATCGGCAGTTTCCTCAATATCTTCGGTACAGCCTATCTGCTGAAGGCTCCTGATCCTGAATGATTCGCTTATCAGCGATTGGATTTCCGTAAGCTTATGAAAGTTGTTAGTGGCAAAAATCAGTTCTTTCACTATTCGTTATGATAAGGTTCGTTTTTAAGAATCGTCATCGCCCGGTAAATTTGTTCGGCAAAAATCAGGCGGATAAACTGGTGGGTAAATGTCATTCGCGAAAGTGAAATACTCAGGTCGACTTTTTGTTTAATGCTATCCGCAACACCGTATGCTCCGCCGATAATGAAAAAGAGTTCGCGGGTTCCGGCATTCATGGTTTTCTGAAGAAAACCGGCAAATTCAACCGAACTGAATTCTTTCCCTCGTTCGTCGAGCAGCACGGTATAGCTGGCAGTACTCATTTTTTCGAGCAAAAGCAAAGCTTCTTTTTCTTTAACCTGCTCGGCATTAAGATGTTTGCGATCCTTAATGTCGGGAATTATAATTTCCTTTACCTTCAGGTAATGCTTCAGCCTTTTGAAAAATACATCATAGCCTTCTTTTACAAAAGCTTCCGAGGTATTGCCGATCATGAGCAGAGTTATATTCATTTTATTTCGCTGATTCTGTTCCGAATTTTCGCCAAAGATACTCACAGTATTTTATTCGCTGAAAAGAAATACCATAGCCAATTCATTTTGGTTTGATTTTTGTATCTTTACAGGGTTGTTAAACCCATACAATGAAAAAACTATTTCTTTTTATAACTTTCTGTTTGTCAGTATTTCTCCCCGCCAGCAATGCTGAAGGTAAGAATGAGCCACCAGGCCCTGTTGAGAGTATTGCAGCTGCCATTAAATCAGGAAATTCAAGAGAACTTGCTGCTTATTTCAGTTCAACTGTGGAGATTATCCTTCCGGGAAGTGAAGGTGCATTCAGCAAGGCTCAGGCCGAAATTATAATGAAGGACTTTTTTGCCAAGTCAGAACCGGTATCATTTGCTGTTAACCAGAAAGGGAATTCGGCAGGCGGAGCTCAATTTGTTATTGGTACGTATCGAAATAAAAGTGAAACCCTCAATGTTTATATGCTCTTAAAACCTTTTTCGAATCAATTGCTAATCCAGCAGATTCATTTTGAGGCAGATTAGTGACTTTTCAAAAATACTTTCCACCGTGACGATTGATGAAATTATAATAAAAGCCCTTCGCGAAGATATTGGCGAAGGCGATCACACCTCTTTGTCTACCATTCCTAATGTTGCCTTAGGCAAAGCTCGGTTATATATTAAGGAGGACGGCGTGCTGGCTGGCGTCGACATTGCCCGGAAAGTATTTTTTCATACCGACGACCGCATTGTTATGGAGCAGTTTATAGCCGATGGAACCGCTGTTAAAAAAGGCGACATTGCTTTCGAAGTCAGTGGGCCTTCAGCATCATTGCTTACTGCCGAGCGCACTGCACTTAATTTTATGCAGCGCATGAGCGGTATCGCAACTCAAACCCGGCAAATGGTTGATGCCATTACTGGTTTGCCGGCTAAGATTCTGGATACCCGCAAAACTACACCCTTACTCCGTGAGTTTGAAAAAATGGCGGTCAGACTGGGAGGCGGTTATAACCATAGGTTTGGACTTTTCGACATGATCCTGATTAAGGATAACCATGTAGATTTTGCAGGTGGCATTGACAAAGCTATTACAGCTGTTCATGATTATATGCTCCACAAAAACCTTCATCTGGCAATCGAAATTGAAACCCGAAACCTCGACGAGGTTAAACAGGTCCTGGATCACGGCGGCGTTAACCGCATTATGCTCGATAATTTTTCATACGACATGCTGAGGCAGGCTGTCAAACTTATAAAAAGTACAGGTAGTTACGAAACTGAAGCCTCGGGAGGTATTACCTTACAAACTATCAGGGAATACGCCGGATGTGGTGTCGATTTTATTTCGGTTGGTTCGTTGACCCATCATATCAGCAGCCTTGATATGAGTCTTAAAGCAATCAGGTAAGCAAAAGCCACTAAAAGCTTTAAAAATTTAATGACAAAATTTAATATCCGGCTTACGAATTATTTTCTGGATCGCAGGGACCGTTTGACGAACAGCAGCCTGGTAACCTCATCTGTTCGGTATTCCCGTAAGTTGGTCATTCCAGGTTTTGATGGCATGCCGCTTTATGATGTGGCAGTTTTTTTTATAAAAGGATTACAGAAAGGAGCGCTTTCGATGCGTGCCGCCGCTTTCTCATTTAATCTTTTCCTCGCTCTTTTTCCGGCAATTATTTTCTTCTTTACAATCATTCCTTATATACCTATTGCAGGTTTCCAGGATCAGTTGCTTGATCTCATGCAGGATTTCATCCCCCAAAAAGCGTATGAAGCCGTCCAGGAGACTTTGTTCGATATTGTAAAACGTCCTCGTGGAGGCCTTTTATCGCTGGGATTTATTATGGCCATGTATTTTTCGACAAACGGGATTCATAGCCTTATTGAGGCATTCAATCAAACCCGGCATACACTCGAAACCCGCTCCTGGATCAAACAAAGAATGATTTCAATTGTCCTTGTTTTCATTCTGTCATTGTTGGTAATTATAGCGATTATTCTGATAACACTGGGTCCTGTTGCACTCGATTTTCTTGTAAAACACAATATGCTGCGCGATACATTCAGTTATTATCTGCTCATAGCAGGTAAGTGGATCATTGCTTCAGCATTATTGTTTTTTGCCTTCTCTTTCCTTTATTACCTTGCCCCGGCCACTGAATCGCGATTCCGGTTTATTTCTGCCGGAAGTACACTCTCGACTGTTCTAACTATTCTCGCTTCGATTGGGTTTAATTACTATGTAAACAGTATTTCTCGGTACAATTCACTCTACGGCTCTATCGGAACACTTATTATTGTGATGGTCTGGATATTCTTTAATGCCTGGATTATATTAATCGGTTTTGAACTCAATGTAAGCATCTGGAATGCGAAACGTAAAAGAGGAAGGAAAAAACCTCTGCCGCCTGGAGGCAATACTGCAAGTTCTTGATAATCTTTAATTTCGTGCTATGTATTTGATTAATTGTATGCACGTTTATTTCCCTTTAGATAAATGCAATTCACCTATTTTGAAGGTGCGATAGGGTTATAAAAAAACTACCGGGAACTCCCGGTAGTTTTTATGAATCTAATAACAGTTTTAAAACTAGTTTTTCTGTCTTTCTTTACCTGATCAGCGTCAGCGTCCCCCACACCGGATCCGACAACCCTTCATGCTCGCCCACATCCTTGTTTGTCCAAATGGTACCA
>CAISRK010000460.1 GCA_903887815.1 uncultured Bacteroidales bacterium
ACCTCAGCTTTTCGCTTTGAGTCGACGATAAGACTTTCGGAGGTTTTTATGATTTTATTCATTCTTTTTACCAAAGGAAAAGCACTTGTGCGTTCGCCCTCTGGTGTAAGTGGATTAAACCAGTAAAAAGTTGACCCTGAATACCCGGTCCGCCTTGTATTGCGACCCTGCGAAAACATATAGTAGTTCCAGCCGGTGAGGCCGTTAGCTACACTTGCCTTGTAGAAAAGCTCCATTTCACGCGGGCCCGTTACCACATGATATTCGCGCGAACCGCTCTGGAATTCGGCTGCAAACAAGGGTTTGTTGCCCTGCATGGCAAAGGTTATGTCGTTGATGATTCGGTCGTCGTGCATATTACGGTACGACATGAATTCCGGGATATGATCCACCCCGAAAATGATCTCACTCTTATCGAGAAACAGATCTTCGTACATCGTTATATTCACAGGGAATTCGTACCCGCTGCCATATATCCAGCCCGGAAGATTGTGGTACAAAGGAACCGTTACACCTCTTTCCCTGGCCATACCAGTAAGCATCCGCAGATAATCGCCATAATAAGTTCTCCAGAACAAGTGCCATTCATGATCGCGGCCACGGTCGCCTTTTGAAGCATAGGGAAGCGTTCCATCGGGAGGAAGTTCAACATGGGCGAAGTCAAGGTAACTTGTTCCCCAAAGCGTGTTCAGTTCTCCGATGGCAGTAAATTTTTTCTGTAAATATGCTATGAAACGGTCTTTCACTGCGTCACAGTAGTCGGCCTGGTGAGCCAGCCACGAAAATACACCGATCTCGTTGCAAATCTGCATCATTATGATCGGGCCGCCATTTGATAACTGACGTTCGCTGATGAAAGGCATAATCTGATCGTACCAGAGGCTTACCTTTTCAAGGTATATTCGGTTGAAAAGGCTTACTCCGTCGCTTGCAACAATGCCTCCCTTACTGTTTCGCATCTTGACTTCGTTGCCATACTGATCCATAAACCAATCGGGCAAACCGGCACCACGGTACTCGGCAAGTATAAATGGCCCCGGTTTTACGATACAGTGCAATCCGCGTTCGTGGCAGGATTGAAGCCATCCTTTAAGGTCATGCTCAGGGCTGAATGTGCCGTCAAAATCAAAAACGCCTTCAACTGTTTCATGAAATGCCCAGGGAACGTATGTGCTGATTGTAGTCAGACCAGCTTCCTTTGCGGCATCCAGGTGCTTATCCCACAACTCCCGTTTAATCCTGAAATAATGGATCTCTCCCGAATTGAGAAACACCTTTTTGTCATTCAGGTAAAAGCTGTCTTCTTTAATGGTAAATATCATGGCAATAGTCTTTTAGATTATAACGTTCCAAGTTTCAGGTTTCTGGTATCTGGTTCCTGGTTTCAGCTTTAGGTACCTAAATCCCGACGCAAGGAATTTAATAATCTTCCCAGTGTGGTCTCATCGCATTATTCTCTCCATTTGCACGTTCCAGATTTCGTTGCCTGAGAATATCCTTTATTTCGTGGGATCGTTTCTCGGTAAGCGAGTATTTGAGCAAAAAGAAAATAGCCAG
>CAISRK010000461.1 GCA_903887815.1 uncultured Bacteroidales bacterium
GGTAAAGGGCTACTAAAGTGTATATAGTGTATACAATGTTTTTTTGCAGGCCGAAAACCTGGCTTGTTGTGAACACCAATTTTATTCCCTTTTTATACAATTATGTAACAGTATCCCGGTTATAACCTTAAAACAATATAAAAAAATGAAAAACCCGGTTTTTGCCATACTTTTCACCCTCCTGTGCATAGGCACAGGAATCGTTTTATCCGGCTCCGACCCGGTATCGTACGGGAATTATGCGCCCGTATACATGCAGAGATCCGAAATGGAGAATGCGGTTCGTATCGAACCTTCGCGGCCACTTTCGGTTACCGGTAAAATTTATCTTTACAAACAGTATATCCTTGTAAATGAAAAATACAAGGGAATTCATGTGATCGATAACAGCAATCCATCGTTGCCGCAAAATAAGTATTTTATTCATATCGATGGATGTATTGATATGGCCATGAAGAATGATATTCTGTATGCCGATAATGCCGTCGACCTGCTGGCATTAAAAACAACCGACAATTTTGCCAGCATACAGGTAACCGAAAGGGTCCGGAGCGCTTTTCCCGAAATTGCTTCACCTGATGGGTACTGGTCGCCCTATATGGTTGAGCGGTTCCGGCCGCAAAACGGTGTTCTTGTTGCATGGAAAAAGAAAAGCTAAACCTCCCGGAAATGAAAACGATATATATATATTTGGCATTCATTACTTTGTTAATGACCTCATGCGCCATGAGCGAAAAAAACGATGCGGGTGGTGATGTTTCCGGCCAGGGGGGATCAATGGCCCGGTTTACCATTGCTGGTGACTACCTGTACACTGTTGATCAATCGACTCTCCATACCTTCAGCCTGGGCGATGCGGAACATCCTGTAAAACGCTCGGATAAATCACTTGGTATATATACCGAAACCATATATCCCTATAACAATTCCTTACTGCTTGGCACAGAAACCGGCATGTTTGTATTCACCATCAGCGATCCAGCAAATCCACAGCAGCTCACCTACTTTCAGCATATACGTTCCTGCGACCCAGTGGTTGCAGCCGACGGTTATGCCTATTTAACCCTGAATACATCAAACCAGCGCTGCAACAATGGCACGAATGAACTGCAGATAATAAATATAAACAACCTGAATTCGCCGCAGCTTGTAAAAACTATGAGTCTTACCACCCCTGCGGGACTGGATATCAATAACGATACTCTTTATGTATGCGACAACGGGCTGCGGGTAATCAATGTGGCCGACAAGCTGCTACCGGTGGAAATAAGCCATACTTACGGCATTTCCGCCATGGATGTGATCTACCAGCAGGGCAGCCTCATTGTGATTGGTGAGGATGGATTACACCAGTACAGGCAAACAGCCTCAGGCTTACAGGAACTCAGTAGTATTCCCATTATACCATAATTATGAAGAAGATACTTGGCATTTTTATACTGTCGGGATTAATTCCATTGGCGGGTTTTACCCAGGATGTAGAGGCATACAGTCTGCGCACGGGAGCCGGCTTCGTTCCGCAATACACCATTTCGGGCGGGTTGCGGTTCGATATCGACCGCTGCATTTCGAAAACTTCGAACCAGTGGCTGATTGTGTCGCCCCAGGTATTTATGGTTACAGGGCGCAGGTACAACCATGATTTTAAAAACCTCACAGGTTTTGGTATCGACCTGAAGCACCGGGTTTTTCTGAAGCCGCAAAGCATGAAACCCAGCGGGTTCTATGCCGAGTACGGGGGGGTATTCCAGTATTTTTCGATAACCGATACACGCACATACAGCACTTCCTATAGTGAAGACGGAGCGGAATATTTCACAGTTAAAGAAGGTGAAATAAATACGAAACTTTACAAATTCGGCGGAAATTTTCACCTGGGGCACCAGTGGCTAATCGGCGATAAGGTATATATTGATATGTTTGCCGGTGCCGGAATCCGTATAAGCCATAATAACCGTAATGACGGCTTCGATACCTGGTACAACAATTCCTGGGTCGATTACGGGTATTCTGGTACTTTGCTCGACGGAGGTTTCAGGCTGGGGTTTTATTTTTGATAAAGGCTGTATTCGTATTTTCGACTCTTGATAATCAGATTATCCTTTCCGGTACAGTAAAAAAGTTATTTTACAAAACAAGCATGAATCCGATAATGTAACTGATATTTGCATCTTCATATATTCTTATTTTAATGGATTTAAACAAACTGATACTTACCCGCCAGAGTGTGCGCCGTTATGCTGATACCCCGGTTGAACCCGAAAAACTCGGCCAATGCCTCGAAGCGGCCCGCATGGCACCCTCAGCAAGTAATTCCCAACCCTGGAAATATATTGTTGTCGACCAGGAACCGCTGCGTACCGAACTGGCCCAGGCTACCTTCAGTGATATAAAACTCATCAACAAATTCACCATGCAGGCACCGGTGCTCATTGTTATTGTCCTCGAAAAGGCCAAACTGATCACGAGGCTTGCCATGATGGTTAAGAAAAAAGAATGGCCTTTGATTGATATAGGCATTACTGCCAGTCATTTCTGCTTCAAGGCAACCGAACTCGGGCTCGGTACATGCATGATAGGGTGGTTCGATGAAGACAAAATCAGGAAACTGCTCCGTATACCCTCCGATAAAACGGTTGGATTGGTAATAAGTGTGGGTTACGCGGTTGAGGGATATCCGTTGCGCACCAAAATCAGGAAATCGCTGGATGAAATCGTTCAGTACAACCATTATTAATTTCGGGTTCCGGGAACCAGGATTTAATTAATCGAAAATCAAGCCATACATCCTGAAATCCAAAGCCCCAAGCCCCAAATTCAAACAAAAAACCTATGATTAGGAAAAATGACCTTTGTGAAAGACTGCTGTAGTTTGCTGTTGATGTAATTTCATATTTACGCACTGTTAAAAACAGGGTTGAGACAATGGACATGAAGCGGCAACTTGTGAAAGCAGCAACATCAAGTGGGGAAAATTATGAAGAATCTCAGGGTTCTCCGACTAAACCTAATGTTAAAACTAAAATCGGAATATCACTGAAAGAAATGCGTGAAGCCAATTATTTTTTGAGAATTTTTAATCATTTGAAAATCGGAGATCTGAAACAATGCGAATATCTGGTCAAGGAATCATCAGAACTTAAACTAATTCTTGCTTCGATAATGAATAAATTATAAATAGCTGAATTTGGAATTTGGGGCTTTGAATTTGGGACTTGGACCTTAATAAGAGAAAGAACAATTTAACGTATAATCTTACTATTTAGGGTCTACTGTTTAACTACAAATGTACTGATCAGTAGCTAATTATGGTTATATTTGGTGAAACAAATGCACGGTTTTATGAGCATAGCCCACAGAAAGGTTGCACCTAGCCCAAAATA
>CAISRK010000462.1 GCA_903887815.1 uncultured Bacteroidales bacterium
CCCATTTTGATCTTTGGTATGCCAATCATAAACAACTAATCGACCAGGGAGTAAAGGCGGAGAACATTGAAACCGCAAGACTCTGTACAAAATGCCGGCAGGATCTCTTCTTTTCATCGCGTGCCTCCGCAGGAATAACCGGGCGGTTTGCGGCAGGGATTTGTATAAGTTGAAAAGTTTAAACTGTTTGAGCAGTTTGAATGGCTTTGATTTCGGAGTAAGCTGAAACGCTGAAACTTGAAACACTGAAACAAAATTTTCATGCAAACCACCGCCCTCATCATATTTATTATCACCTACATAGGCATTATATTTACCCGGCTTCCGCGGATGAATATCGACCGGCCGTCGGCAGCATTTTTCGGGGCTGTAGCCATGATACTTTTCGGGGTAATGAGTTTCGACGAAGCCATACGGGCCATCGATTTCAATACCATTGCCTTGTTACTGGGAATGATGATCATTATTTCCACGCTGGAACTTGACGGGTTTTTCGAATGGATTGCATTGCGCACTCTGGCAGTTGCCGGTACGCCTTTTAAGCTATTGGTTATCCTTACTTTTACCACCGGAATTGCCAGCGCTTTTCTGGTTAACGATGCCGTTGTACTGTTGTTTACCCCTGTTATTATCGGCATCTGCCGCTCGCTTAAAATCAACCCTGTTCCTTACCTTATTGCCGAAATCCTTTCGTCAAATATTGGGAGTGCCATGACCATTACCGGGAATCCGCAGAATATGCTTATTGGCATCAATTCGGGGATCATGTACGGGCATTTCATGCTTTACCTCCTCCCGGTATCGCTTACGGGAATGGTAGTAATTGTGTATGCCGTTAAATGGTTTTATCCTTCGGCTATCCCATCGGCTTTTCCCGAAAAAGAGAAACCGGTCGATGTTGTTTCCGGTGTAAAGGAAAGCGGGATCTTGTTCAACTACCGTTCCATGCGTTTTTCGGTTCCTATTTTCCTGCTGGTAATTGTCCTTTTCTTCCTTAGCAGGCCGCTTGGACTTTCCATACCGCTCATAGCACTCATAGGAGCATCGCTTACCCTGTTGCTGGGACGTATAAAACCCTCGAAAGTAATCCGCCAGGTCGACTGGGTGCTGCTGCTGTTTTTTGCATCGCTCTTTATTGTTGTGCAGGGTGTGGAGAAAGCTGGTCTTATGGACCGGTTGCTTAGCCGTATACACCTGGCCGAAAATGGAAGCGGCCTGGCCGGGATTCACCTGGTGAGCCTGCTGATGTCGCAACTTGTAAGCAATGTTCCTTTTACTGTGATAATGCTGCCCCTGATGAAAACGGCAAACAGCGAAATCCTCTGGCTTGCGCTGGCGTCGGCATCCACACTGGCAGGGAATGCAACCATAATAGGAGCCATGGCCAACCTCATTGTGATTGAGACCGCCGAAAGCAAAGGCGTGAAAATAAAATTTATGGAATTCTTCCGTATCGGGATTGTGGTCACACTCATCTCGATGATACTCTCATTGGGTATCATATATCTTGAAATGCAGATGCAATAGGAAAGCCAATCCAATGACCGGCAAAAACACTGGCTATAAATTTTCTCCTAATCGCCGTTTCACCTCTTGCCTTTCGCCTCTCACCTTGTCTTTAGTGCCCTAAACCCTAAAACCTAACCTCTAAAAAGGAAGATCATCCTCTACCGGTGCAGCGTTAAACGAAGGCGGAGCTTCATATGGAACCTGTGGTGAGGAGGTTTGTACCGTTGACCCGGCACCCTGTTTTTCAACACGCCATGCTTTGACTTCGGTATACCAGCGGCTGTTGTATTCGCGGCTTTCGATATCAAAAAATACTTTTACTGTTTCGTTCAGTGTTAAACCGGCCTGGTCGATTTTATCGCCCCAGAGGGAAAAACATACTTTCTTCGGGAATTGTCCATCCGCTATTTCGATGATAAATTCCTGTTTACGCCATTCGCCATTTTTCCCTTGTCCGGTTACCAGTGGTAACAACTGAGCTATTTTTCCAATGATTTCCATATCTGTATTGTTGTGATTTTAATAGTGCGAAAATAACACAAAAATGCTGAACCCGGGGGTGATGTTTATAAATATATTTACATTGGAAGCAGCTGGTTAATATGTTTTTGTTCATATGGGGAGAATTGGATATTTTGTTTTGTATATTCGTGAAATGAATTTTCTCCGCTGCTGTTTTGCCAATACCGGGGATTTATAAACAGATAGAGTTCTGAATTTTATTTACCTAAACCGTGTAATTATGAATAAGCTAATCCTGACCTCTTTAATAGTTGTTGGCATGCATGCCATGATCTTTGCACAATCTCATTCCGGGAAGGGCGGATCCAAACTTTCACTTGGTGTATTCGGAGGGCTAAACATACCCCAACTCAGTGGTGGAGGTGATAATGAGATGAGCCGTGATTATACATCACGTTTAGGAGCTGCTTTTGGTGTTACCTCGTCATACAACCTGGGGCCGGCATTAGCTATACAGGCCGATGTATTGTATTCAAGCGAAGGCGGACAGCGGAATGGTATGCAAGCTATTGATGGTGCAACCATTAACCCGGATGTTCCTGCCGGAACCTATTTCTATGCTGATTTTAATAATGAATCTATCCTGAATTATATTGAAATTCCCCTGATGGTGAAATATTCAATCCTGGAACGAAAATCCTCGAAAATATATGCAAACCTGGGACCGTATTTCGGATTCTTATTGAACGCCACCCAAAAAACGGGAGGTTCAAGTCTGATATATGCTGACAGGTCTGGCACAATGCCATTGTCGCCCCAGGCTCAGCCCTTCGACGCATCGACCGACATAAAGAATGATATAAATGCGTTCAATTTTGGTGTAACTGGCGGTGTTGTATTTGCACAGAAACTTGGTAATGGTGATATTTTTCTCGATCTTCGCGCAGCCTACGGACTAACAACCGTGCAAAAAGATTCGAAGAATGGGAAAAGCCACAACGGATATTTATTAACGGCTTTCGGGTATTCCATACCTTTATAAATTAACGATTGCAGGTTTGAGATAATAAACATTCACGTGAGTAAGCATGTCGGATTTTCAGGCCTGGGCCTGCTTTAGTTTGACAAGCAGCCCTTTTCCCGCTGAATTTAGTAAAGTCCGGTGGGAAATGAAACCTTGCCAGGCAATCTGTTTTAGGTTTTTGGCAGGGCCGGTATCAGGTAAGTTAATAGCTTTTTGTTTAAAATGGTATGTCAGGCTGGCTGTTATAGCTCTCTGTAGAACTTGTTTATTGAAATGGCTAACGCTTAGCGGAAAGCAAAAAGAGAAGCAGGGTGTAGCCGCGATGAAAGGATAAAAAGGATGAAACCTGTTTTACTGCACTATTTTTGGAGTAAAAATCAGTGGGGTGAAATTTGAAAATCATGAAACAGTGGTAATAATGTAATCGAAAAGATACGATGTTAAAAACAATCAGTTGGTTTGCATACCTGTGGTGGAGTATGCTGATACCAAGGTTTAGGCTAATGAAACTTAACAGGCAGGGAAAGATCGCCGAACGGGATGCATGCGCGCATGAAATTGCCCGGAAATGGGCGAAATCGGGCCTGGCAATGAATGGTTCAACCATCCATGTATGCGGCATCGAAAATATTCCTCAAACCGGCGGCCTGCTTTTTGTAGCCAATCACCAGAGCAATTTTGATATACCTATTCTCATCGGGCATATTCCGCGCGATAAAGGTTTTATAGCTAAACTGGAGTTGCTGAAAGTGCCCACGTTCAGCCGGTGGATGAAGTATATAGGCTGCGTTTTTATCGACAGGAGCGATGCGCGCCAATCGCTTACCGCTATGAACGAAGCCGCTGAGCGACTAAAGTCCGGACACTCGCTCGTAATATTCCCCGAAGGCACACGAAGTGCCGATGGTACGGTGAGCCCGTTTAAAGCAGGCAGCCTCAAACTGGCCATGAAAGCAAAAGTACCGATAGTGCCTGTAACTATAAGCGGCTCAAAAAATATTATGGTTAAGGGCAGTTCAATAATACGATCGGCAACCGTAAATGTAATCATTTCACCTCCTCTTAACCTGGGCGAATTTACGGACCTCGACTCGAACGAAATTGCAGAAAAAGTCAGGGGCATCATTATCTCTAAGCTATAGGAAATACCGAGTGTCTTTCTTTTTCACCAGTGATAATCTATTCCGGGTTTTCCCCCCCGGATTTCGGAATAAAGTATAAATTTGTTCAAAATCTGATTTGGGACGGAGAAAAGAATAATTATATGCTAACCACACGGAACCTTACGAAAACCTTCTCATGAAAAGCAAACTAACCCTTATTTTAATGGCAGTATTTTCATCCATCGTGCTTAATTCCTGCAAAACACCGGAGTCGGACGACCAGAAAGTTGAAAAGCTTTTGTCGCAACTCACTCTCGAAGAAAAAGTTTCGCTTATACACGGGAACACCTATTTTACAACTCCTGCTATTCCGCGCCTGGGCATTCCGGCACTTCATCTTTCGGATGGCCCCTGCGGGGTAAGGGAGGAAAACGCCCCCGACAGCTGGAATTCAGCCAACTGGACTAACGATGCAACTGCCTATTTCCCTTCGCTAACATCGCTGGCATCGACCTGGAATACTGACCTTGCCACCGATTTCGGAAACGCTTACGGCGAGGAAGCGGTTATAAGGGGAAAAGATATAATGCTGGCTCCCGGGATGAACATTAACCGCACCCCGCTCAACGGCCGTAACTGGGAATATATGAGCGAAGACCCGTTCCTCGTTTCACGTATTGCAGTGAATTATATTAAAGCTGCCCAGTCGAAAGGAATCGCGGTCTGCGCCAAGCATTATGCGCTCAACAACCAGGAACAGGACCGGGGGACCATTAATGTTGAAGCTTCGGAAAGAGCTTTGCGCGAGATATACCTGCCGGCTTTCGAGGCTGCGGTTAAGGAAGGCGAAGTGCTCAGCGTAATGGGTTCGTACAATAAATTCAGGGGGAAGTTTGCCTGCCAGAACACCTATCTCCTCCGGGATATACTGAAAGGCGAATGGGGCTTCCGCGGTTTGGTAATGTCCGACTGGGGTGCCGTACACAATACAATGGAAGCAGCCACCAGCGGGCTGGATCTCGAAATGTTCCCCATAGGCGGCAAGGGTGATTATTACCTGGGCCAGCCGTTGCTCGATTCAATCAAAGCCGGTAAACTCAATGCAAATGTTGTCGACGACAAGGTAAGGCGCATACTGTACGTTATGGTGAAACTTAATATCCTGGGCAAACCCGAACCTGATACTACCGGGATGGCGGCTAAACTGGGTACTCCTGAACGGGCAATGACCGCGCTTAAAATAGCCGAAGAATCGGTTATACTGCTTAAAAACAACCAGGTTCTCCCGATGAATTTTAAAAACATCAAAACCCTGGCAGTTATCGGCGACAATGCAACACGTAAACATTCGCGCGGTGGTGGCAGCACCATAATCAAGGCAAAATACGAAATCACCCCGCTCGAAGGATTGCAGAAAAGGTTTGGTAATTCGGTAAAGATCAATTTTGCGCAGGGTTATACCGTTTCAAAAAACCTTAAAGCTATTGACCAGGCTTTGATAGCGGAAGCTGTAAAAACAGCGGCTTCGGCCGATGCGGTTCTGATCTTCGGCGGGTTGAATCACGAACCCGGCCTCGACTGTGAAGGGACCGACAAACCCGACATGAAGCTTCCCTACGGACAGGATGAACTTATAAAAGCCGTTATTAAAGCCAATCCGAATACGGTAGTGGTTATGATTGCGGGCAGCCCTGTCGAAATGGGTTCGTGGATACAGGATGTGAAAGGATTGCTTTATACAAGTTACCTGGGCATGGAAACCGGTACAGCTTTGGCCGGAGTGCTTGCAGGCGAAGTAAACCCTTCGGGAAAACTTACTTATACGCTGCCCGTTAAACTTGAGGATTCACCCTCGTTTGTGCTTGGCGAGTACCCGGGAGCAAATGGCACGGTGAATTATAAGGATGATATATGGGTAGGCTACCGCTACTTCGATACCAAAAACATAAAGCCGTTATTCCCGTTTGGTTTCGGTTTGTCGTACACCACCTTCGCATACACCAATTACAAGGTTGAGGCAAGCAACAAGGCAGATGTGGTAAACTGTGTGGTTTCGTTCGAAATTACAAATACCGGTAAGGTTGACGGGAAGGAAATAGCACAGGTTTATGTAAGCGACCCTGAATCGGCATTGCCGCGCCCTTTGAAGGAACTGAAAGGTTTTGCCAAGGTCAGCCTGAAAGCCGGCGAATCAAAAACAGTGCAGGTCAGCCTCGATAAAAGAGCATTTCAATACTACGACCCGGCTACGAAACAGTGGGTACTCGAACCCGGTAAATTTGAAATCTTTGCAGGTTCATCGTCCGACAATATCCTGCTGAAGCAGCAAATCGAATTATAGAGAACACGCTCCTGCTGCAGGATAGAGATTAAAAGGATTCAAGGATTTCGAATGAACTCCCTGGAACCGGAATAGTTAGTCATGTTTTGGTTCCTGCCGGAAACTGCCAAACTATTGAACGATAATGCAATAGAGTAAACAACTTTCCATTTTCAATTGTATTGAGGTCGGTATTCGGTTCTTGTTGCTTTTCGCCGGGTTTTTAATTTCTGTAAGGAGTTTTTCTCAACCCGGTTCACCAGGGTTGAAACATAAAACTATTCTTCGGTTTCGGTCAGTTAAAAGTCAGGCTGTTTTATACCCGCAGCCGATTTAGTGCGGGGCGATAAGCCGGACCCGGGTGCCGTGACAGGCTTTATTCATTTCCCGAACGGGGGATTTGAACGCCCGAACTATGGATTCAACATATATTCGCCCTCGGCGGAACTGAAATACCATTTCGGCGAACGCCCGGCTGTAAGCTCGGGCATATTGTCCCCAGTCCCGGTAAACAGCTAAAGGATATAGAACCAAAGCAGACCATTACCAAACAGGATAGAGAGCGATTGAGAACCTTTCCCAATACGATAAGGATCATTTCCCAAAACGATAAGGACCGTTTTTATACCTATACTCCTGCCTGCGCCACCCGCGCAGCATACATCCTGGTTTTTGCCCGGCAAGTAACCATAAAACAAAAACACCAGCGGGAAATACAGGATTTGCTGAATATCAGGGTAAACCGGCTAATTGACCAATCCCCGCCGGCCGGTATTAAGCAGCGTCTGCAGTTGAGAGCAACATAATGTGATCAGGTTTTCAGGCCTGTGGTGGTCGAGGTAGCCGGCATACACAACCGGTGGATTGTAGCTTATAAAAAGGCAGTTATCTTGCGAGAACTAACTTACATGCATACGAATGATTACCGCTCCGAAGCCTGCAAAAATAGAAACCGCTTGACAGAAATGAAGCATCCCACTTTACCTCATATTTTCCCGGGGCTTTTGTTTCGTTAACAAGATTTGTCACAAAATTTCCCCTGCAATCATAAACTGACAGTGTGGTTACCTGCCGGGAATCATTCATGCCCTTCTGATCTTCAGAGCCTACGCTGTATTGTATTGTGGTAACGGATGTGAATGGATTAGGCCAATTCTGAACAACCGGAATGTTTTCATTAGGTCTGCCTTCTTCAGCTATACCATTTGATGATGCCGAATTGCCGGACCGGACCCCGTTTTTATGTTCCACATATGTGGTTTCATAGGAAAGGCACCAGGTTTGCTGTCCTGCATCCTGGCCCGCTGGATTCAGCCACCAGTTCGGCTGGCCCTCTGTTCGCCTGAGCCAGTATATCTGGTAATTGAGTTTTACAACGTCGGTGGAGTCAACAGGATCGTTAAGCCGGGTAGAACAGTGTAGTTCATTGCCGCTCATCGTTGTCGTTTTCAGGGAATAATCAAATTTTCCTTCGACGCCGAGATCCAGAAATTCTCCAAAATCCAAACCCAGTGTCAACGATCCGCCCCTGCTGCTTGTAACCGATTGTGAAGTCTCAATTTCAATAGAACTGCTTACTTCCAGTGTCTTCGTCCACGAAATATTGTCAGATCCGAACATATCATAACCATAAAAAAAGGTAGTTGAGTCCATATACGATTCCGGGTTTCCGGCTATCAGACCTGGTTTTAGCGGGACATTAATGTAAAGCCAGTTTTCCTGAAGATGAAAATCATAGGTTGAGTAAAGAAATTTATTATTCACATCATACACATCATACTGGTCCCTGAAAATGGTTGGAGTCTGGCACAAATAATATGCAGAGGATTCTTCCGCTGACGGCATGGCGATATTTGTGGTTTCCGTAACCCGGGTCTCATGTCCCTTTTGAGTTCCGGTCAGGTATGAAAAATCGGCTTTGAAGCCGGCAACTTTTACCGACACCGAGCGCTGAACATCAAATGCCAGGTCGGTCGTATTTTCGGTAACCACGGTGTTCGAATATTCCACTTCGGAAATGGCCCGGTCGTACCTGTTCACATAGGGGTCATTCGGGAAGTTAGCACTGGCATGATTCAGGTAAAAAGGCGGCGCGCTTTCAACATAACCCAGGTATTGAATGTTGGAAGGATCTGTAAGTTCCTTTGATTTCTCGTTGATAAAATTCAGATGATCGGTCTCTGCCCAGGCACAATTCAAGGGATGGTCAAAGTCGTCATACCCACGGTAAACCAGGCACATGTATTGCTTCAAAACGGGTCTTCCTGAATTGATCCCGGGATCAACAACAAGCATCGGGAAATTCACCGCGTTCAGGTCCATAACATTTGCCGCCCACATATAATTCTGTTTTACAAGATTATTCTCCTGTTTTGTCCATGCACTCCCCCCTTCAATCATCTGGTACCTGAGGATCCTGTACCTGCAATAGCCGTTATCCTTGGTGGCTTTTTTGAGAAAAAGCTGGGTACAGATGCCTGTTGACGGATCTCCCTTCACCGAACCTTCGGCAAGGGATGCAGAAGAATAGGTGTACTCGCTTGCGGCTAACAGGTCCCTGATCTGGTATAGGTTTTCCGATGCATCGAATGCAAACTCGGCAACTCTCACTGTCTGATTGCTTACAATGTATGCAACCATGATCTTCGAGCTGAGCTTCCCCTTGCTGTCAATCCACGATTTGGAGATAGCGGAAATGTGGTACCAGTAATAAATATCCTGGCAATACACGAAATTTGCACAATCCATACCGGTTTGGAAATGAGTCCAGTTAACAAGGTCTTTGGTCCAGTAAATGGATGCCTTTCCGGTACTCTTTTCGCGTGTTACCAGGCATAATTTGTCTAACACATTCACCGCAGCCATATACTCTCCGTCGCAACCGACAGGTCCCGCTTTGACGGCTGACCAGCTGTCGTAGATCGAATCGTATACCGTGTAGCCGATAGTCCGGTCCGACTTCACCACAAACAGGATCAGGTTCCCGTTGAAAACTGCCGGTGAAGGCTGCCATTCGCTGCTGTAAAATCCCGTCAGGTTTGCCATTTTTTCCTGCTTGGTATCCGACCATTGCATCTGCCCTTTTGGCGTGGAGAGTTTTCTGACAATTACCTGGTTGCCCCAGTAATAGTTAATAAAATTAAATAGCTTACCGTGAAAATAAATGGTCGATGAAGCCTCGGAATAATCTGAAAGATCATGCTCAATATCTTTCTGATAGGAAAAGAACCCGTGATCCGTAGTGTTCCATTGGTTGGCTTCACCGGCAATCGGGAATAGGAAAGCAAAAAAAATGATTGTGTATATCTTTATGGTTTTCATGATCGGAACTGTTCAAATTAGTATTTGACTAAATGTTTACTCTGAGGCCTGCAGTCAGCTTTAACGGATTAACGAAAGTGCTTCTGCCGTATACCGACAGGTAACTCCCAATCCTGAATTCGAGCCCGGCAAAACCATATAGGGCATCTCCCCTGAAATAGGAATCGAATGTGGTGGTATTGTATAGCACATTCCCGTTTTCATCCGTCGTTTCAATCCGTTCGGTGTTAAGCGGGCGTATGTACTGCTGAGTAAAACCAATACCTGCATATGGATAGAATTTCCAGAGTTTGCATGACAATGCAGCATTCACATCCCAGGCGATGTCATTCAGTTTGGATTCAATCACCTCCTCCCCGGAATTGTTATCCGTAATTACCGACGCGGTGGTGAAATAGGTAATGGAGCTGGAACCCGTTACAAACAGATTTTTTAGTACACATTTCTCATAATCTATCCATACTCCGTATGTGAAGGCCGGGTATTTGGTGCTGACATTCTGGGTGTTTTCCGTGGAGATCCAGCTTCTGAAATCAAAATGACTGACACCAAAAAATGCGTTCACGCCCAATCCCTTCATCGCCTGGTACCCAATTCTCACCCCCATCAAACTATTGATATAATCGGTTTTGTAATTGCTATTATATTCCGATATATCAGCTGAAGTGAAATCATATGCGTTTTCTCCCTCGCTCTGTTTGTATGTATTGGTTTGCCCTACGAGCTTGAGCTTCTGGAAATGGGTATACTGGTAATACGTTGTGAGAAAAAAGCTTCCTTTTTTTATGTTTCGTGGATAATCGGGATGGGCGATTTTCGTTTCGGGCCGTTGGCCTGATAGTGTCGTCTGTGCTTCG
>CAISRK010000463.1 GCA_903887815.1 uncultured Bacteroidales bacterium
CCAAATCACCAAATCCTGACAAAATGACTCCCGGTTCCATATCCTCTGCAAATCAGGAAACTGATAAAAAACTGGTCTTTACTGTTAAAGAAAGGTGCAGAGTATGTTATACCTGTGTCCGTGAGTGTCCTGCAAAAGCAATCCGGATTGCAGGCGGGCAGGCTGAAGTTATTACTGCCAGATGCATTGCCTGTGGAAATTGTATTAAGGTATGCAGCCAGAATGCAAAAGTGTTTTATAAGGAAATAGACCAGGTTAAAAGACTGATTGAGACTTATCCGAAAGTTATTGCTTTGGTTGCTCCCAGTTTTCCTGCCGAATTTTATGATTTTGATGATTACAAAACCCTTGTTGGGATAATTAAATCGTTTGGGTTCAGTTGTGTAACTGAGGTCTCATTTGGTGCAGACCTTATCGCCAGGTATTATAAAGAACAGCTAAACCTGGACATGCCGGCCATTTCGTCCGATTGCCCGGCCATTGTTGCTTACATCGAACGCTACGAACCGGAACTGACTAAAAAACTTGCTACCGTTGTTTCGCCAATGGTTGCAATGGCCCGGGTAGTGCGCAATCATTATGGCCATGATGCCAAGCTTGTATTTATTGGCCCATGCCTTGCCAAGAAAGCCGAATCAACCGAAATTGATGCGGTACTCACATTTCGTGAAATACGCGAAATGATGGAAACAAACCGGCTCAATCCTTCAAAAGTACTAAAGGCTGAATTCGATCCTCCTCTGGGTGGACGGGGTGCTATTTTCCCTTTGAGCCATGGCTTGCTCAATACAATGGAAGTAAACGAGGATATTCTTAGCGAAAATGTTCTGGTTGCAGGCGGGAAAGCTAACTTCCAGGACGCTCTGCACGAATTTGCCCAGGGGAATCTCGAAGGACATCACCTCCATCTGCTTTGTTGCGAAGGGTGTATTCTTGGTCCGGGAATGTCTCCTTATCCCAACACTTCTCCAACTAGCCTTCGATTTGCGAAAAAAGCAAGGATAATTGATTATGCGAACCGTAAAATGTCGACCCTGGATAAAGAACTATGGCAGGCACATCTCGATGAGTATTCAAAACTGGATTTTTCCCGCGCATTTCAGCCACGCGATATGCGATCAGTGCGTCCGCCTATTGAACAAATCAAGGATGTATTGTATAAGATGGGTAAATACAGCCAACAGGACCACCTCAATTGTGGTGCTTGCGGTTACGATTCATGCGAGGACCATGCCATAGCTATTATTAACGGGCTGGCTGAAACTGAAATGTGCCTCCCGTATTCAATTGAGAAACTGCATAAGTATATCCGCGAGCTTAATATCTCAAATGAAAAGCTCGCCCATGTGCAGGAAGCGTTACGTCATTCGGAAAAACTGGCCGGTATGGGGCAGCTATCAGCCGGTATTGCGCACGAACTTAATAATCCGCTGGGTGTAATCACGATGTATAGCAATATACTTAAGGAAGAACTTCCAGCCGATAGTGCAATGATCCAGGATATTGATCTTATTGTTGAACAGGCTGACCGTTGCAGGAAAATCGTTGGCGGATTACTCAACTTTGCCCGGAAAAACCAGTTAAACCTGACTGAATCGGATGTGGTTAAACTTGCAAATCACAGCATCGATTCGGTTATTATTCCCGATGGAATCAGGATAAGGCTGAGTGCAAAAGTTACTGATCCTATTGCCAGCATCGATTACGACCAGATGACACAAGTATTTACCAACCTGTTAAAAAATGCAATTGAAGCTATGCCCGGTAAAGGAGAAATCGTCTTCGATATATCCGATACCAATGATCATTTTTCCATCAACATTACCGATGCCGGCACGGGTATTCAGCCGGAACACATGGATAAACTTTTTACGCCTTTCTTCACAACCAAGGGAATTGGGAAAGGCACTGGTCTGGGCCTACCGATTATTTACGGTATTGTGAAGATGCATAAAGGGGATGTCACTGTTAACTCGAACGTAGATCCGGCTGCCGGACCAACCGGAACCACATTTACAATAACAATACCCAGGAACAGGCTTTTATAATGAATGAAAATCGAAAATTTAGGTTTGTGGAGTAGAGGTGTTATTTAAATGTGATTCAGCAAACGCTTAAGCCAGAAAAATAGTTTTCAAAGTAGGAAAAAGAAAAAATGAAAAAGAAAATATTAATTGTTGACGACGATATGGACTATCTGTTCCAGATGCGAGTTAAAGTGGAGCAAATGGGTTTCGAAACCATAACTGCCGAAAGCCAGGCAGAAGCTGAAAAAGTAATACAGGAAATCAAACCTGACCTCTGTATCCTCGACCTGATGATGGAGAGCGACGACAGTGGTTTCATACTGAGTTATAAAATCAAGCGGAAATATCC
>CAISRK010000464.1 GCA_903887815.1 uncultured Bacteroidales bacterium
GGTCATGTCAGGATTCACGCATACATGGAGTGACGCAATACTGTATGTGCCGTCAAGTGTCCAGAAATGCAGGTCATGAATATCGATTATTCCATTTACCTTCAAGAGATTCGATTTGAAATGATCCACTTGCTCTTTCGACGGGGTAGCCTGCATGAAAATCCGGAACGTCAGCCGCATATTTCCGAAAACCCTGAAAAGTATGAATACCGTTATGATCATTGAAAGCAGAGGATCCAGGACTGGGATATCGAAATATTTCATAATTACACTGGTCAGCAGAACAGCTACCCAGCCTGCCACATCTTCGAGCAGGTGCAGGGAGATTACCTTCTCGTTCTGGCTCTCACCGCCATGCAGGCGGAACATGGCCAACCCGTTTATCGCAACTCCGACAACAGCCAGGTAGAACATTCCCTGGGCGTGAACAGCCTCAGGCCTGATTAACCTTGGTATTGCCTGCGAGATAATTATAACAGATCCAACAAGTAGAATTAAAGCACTTATCGTGGCACCAACAAGCGAATACCTTTTATATCCGTATGTGTAAACATCGTCGCGTTTTTTGGTTGAGTACCGCTGGAAGTACCAGGCCAGGCCAAGTGCAACCGAATCACCCAGGTCGTGAAAAGCATTGGACAGTATTGCCATGCTGTTTGTGAAAAGTCCCCCGGCAATTTCAACCAAAGCAAATATTGCATTAAGCCAGAATGCAATTTTCAGGTTCGATTCAGCCTTATTATTTCGGGCGGATTGATGGTGATGGTGTTCCATAACTAGGAGCCGGCTTTTCTTAATCGTAAACTATTCATTACTACGGTTACCGAACTCATAGCCATTGCCGCACCTGCAATCATAGGGCTGAGCAGAAATCCGTTTACTGGGTATAGTACCCCGGCAGCAACAGGAATAGCAACAATATTATAGAAAAATGCCCAGAAAAAATTCTGGCGGATAATTCGGACTGTGGCTTTCGAAAGGCGTATAGCATGAGCAACCGCATCCAGGTCGCTTTTCATCAGGATGATTCCGGCACTGTCGATGGCAATATCCGAGCCGGATGCCATTGCTATTCCCAGGTCGGCCTCAGCCATTGCAGCCGAATCGTTGATCCCGTCGCCAACCATGGCGACTTTATATCCTTTTTGTTTTAATTCGCTTACAAAGTGCTTCTTGTCAGCCGGAAGCACTCCGGCATAGTAATTTGTAATTCCAACCTGGCTGGCAATTGCACCTGCCGCAGGTTCCTTATCGCCGGTGAGCATAAAAACTTCGATACCGTTATTCCGAAGTAAGTTGACAGCATTGGCCGAACTTTCTCTTAGTATGTCGCCGATTGAAAAAGCAGCAATTACTTCTCCGTTCACTGCATAAAACACGGAATTGCCATCTGCAAATCCTATAGGTAAGCCAATTTCGTGTTCTGACATCAGAGACTGGTTCCCGACCAGGCAGGAAAACTTAAGGTAATCTGCACTCAATCCTTTACCCGGGATATCTTTAAAGTTTTCAACAGGAAGCATTTCATCGAAGCTGAAGGTTGCAGCAATGGCATAAGCAAGTGGGTGTGCGGATCGTTTTTCGAGCGAAAACAACAAGTGCTTTAAAATTTCATCTTCCCTGATCCAGGTACTTTTGCTTACTGCAGGTTTACCCGAAGTCAGGGTGCCTGTTTTGTCGAAAATAACTGCATTTACCGAGCATGCTGTTTCGAGACTCGCAGGATTCCGGATAAGAATGCCCCGTGAAGCACCACTTCCGATCCCAACCATCAAGGCTGTCGGGGTAGCCAAACCTAAGGCACAGGGGCAGGCAATAATCAGAACGCTTATCGTAGTAAGGAAAGCGAAGGTTAAGGAGGGTTCAGGGCCCAGGAACCACCAGGTAACAAAAGTTATGAGTGCAAGTGCAAGTACAACAGGGACAAACACAGATGCTATCTTATCGGCCAGTTTCTGTATTGGTGGTTTGCCCGACTGGGCTTCCTGTACCATAGCTATAATCCCGGCAAGCAGAGTGTTTTTACCTGTTTTTAAGGCGGTAATTACCAGGTTTCCGCTGCTATTAAGTGTGCCGGTATATACATTTGTACCCGGAGTTTTAAAAACCGGTAGTGGCTCACCCGAAATCATACTTTCGTCGATATACGACTGGCCACTGGCTACCTCTCCATCAACCGGGATTCGGTCGCCTGGCCGGACCATTACCTGGTCGCCGGGAGCAACCCCTGCAAGGGGAAGTTCCAATTCTATACCATTGCGTGTAACTGTAAGGGTTTTAGGCTGCAGGTTCATGAGGCTTCGGATAACCGACGAAGCCCTGCCCTTTGAGCGCTCCTCGAGAAACTTCCCGGTGAGGATAAATGTGATAATAACTACAGCCGATTCAAAATAAACATGAGGTTGTAACCCGGCACGTAAAAAGAGATCCGGTAGAAAAGTATTCACTGCACTGAAAATAAATGCTATTCCCGTGCTAAGAGCAACAAGTGTATCCATATTTACCATACGGTGCCGCGCCTGTTTCCATGCATTTACAAAGAATCCTGATCCGGAATATCCAATTACAGGAATCGATAAAACAAGTAGAAGCCAGTTTAGGTTTTCGATTTGAATACTATGGAACATGGATAGAACAAATACCGGGATGGAGAAAATAATTCCAACCCCTAATTTGACCCTGAGCTCTGTGAAATGTTGTTTTTCGAGAATTGCAAGCTTTTCATCCAGGTTTTCTTCTTCAATAATAAGTCCGTAACCCACTGATTCCACAGCTTTTACCATATCAGCCGGCATTATGATACCGGAATCGTAACTTACATACACATTGGCTCCGGCGTAATTCACTGAGGCACTGCTAACACCGGGAAGAGATGCAATCATGCTTTCAACGCTTCCGGCACAGGCTGCACACGACATTCCGGTAACAACAAAAATTTCCTTTTTTAGATTCGTATTCAACTAACTCTATTTTTAGATTAACAAAGATACAGCCTTCTTGTTTCCAATGAAACGTGGAATTTGGAAGGGTAATCCCTGCTCGATTGGGCGAAAATGAAAAATCCGCTCAGCCGCGGATTTTTTTTAACTCATTGAAAGTGACCTTGATAGGATTCGAACCTATGACCCGCAGCTTAGAAGGCTGCTGCTCTATCCACTGAGCTACAAGGCCTTTATCCGGGTGCAAAGATATAAAAACATTTCTATCCTGTTCTCTAAACTTGCCACAGGTATTAATATTCCAATATCACTGTGTATGAGCAGTGCAAATCGTTATAATTGTTATTTGATAGTGTTTATTATTAATTATTGTAAAAATTGCATCATTATGCTATTACTTTTTACCTTTATCGCTATAAACTAATGTATGATATTGTTACGGCACACAATAAACCTGTGTTGCTTATTTATATGCCCAACTATGGAAGAGAATCAAATTAGTACTAATTCAAATCAGTATGATTTCAGCGATCGCACTGTGCTTATTGCTGAAGATATTGATTTTAGTTTCCTGTATATTGAGGCTGTATTACGTCGAACGGGTGCAAAGATTCTTTGGGCACAGAATGGGAAAGAAGCTGTTGA
>CAISRK010000465.1 GCA_903887815.1 uncultured Bacteroidales bacterium
CAGTGTTTTGAATTAAAAAGCCGGTTCCCCGGCTCAAGTCAGTCTGTAAATCAATTCTTCAAAGTTTCCAATCAAAGGTTTATGCACACCATATAAAAAGAGGAATCCCGATTCACAATGATAAATTTGGGCTATTACAGAAGTATAAGATTAGTTAGATCTGATTAATTTTGGAAAGGTATTGGTCCTATTGCCGAATTATAGGTTTGTCGAATCTTCAAATTCACAGGCTTATAAAAGATATCAAATCTTAGGCCTTTCTTAACTTACAATATCTACCCGCAATGAAAATACAGTTCCACGATCTCCATCAGCCTGGGCTCGTGTTTTCGAGTTCCAGGCGGAGGTTCTGGTCTTCATGCTTTTTTGCTTGGCTGCAAAGCCTTTGATAGTAGATTGAGCGATATTATCTGGTAAACCAATTCGTTTTTCAACCTGTTAGGTTGGAAATCACAAAATACAGCTATATTAAAAATTCAACAAAATTTTCATTGTTGATAATATCAAATGAATTATTCGGATAGGTATTGCTGAACGTTTTGCTCAGACGGGCTTTAATCCTTGGATTCCATTTTAATTCAAACGTATGAAGGATTCCGTTTTTTTCGATTATAAGATCTATTTCCTGCTGATCACTTGTACGCCAGAAATAAAATTTGCCATATTCCCTTTGGTTTTGATCTTTCTTCCATAACTCGCTGATGATGAAATTTTCCCAGAGTACCCCTGTATCCTGCCGGGCTTCGATTGGCCTGAAATCGCCCAACAGTATATTCCTGATGCCGTTATCGAAGAAATATATTTTCCTGCTTTTCGAAAGTTCTTTCCTTTGATTAGTACTAAAACTAGGTAAGCGGAATATAATATAGGTCTGTTCGAGGATGAAGACATATTTTTCAACTGTTTCGCGATCGAGTTTTATCAAACGTGAAAGCTCATTATAGTTAACTTCGTTTCCAACCTGCATTGCCAGAGCTTTCAGGAGTTGAATAATTTTTTCAGGTTTTTTCAGGCCCTGCCACATCAGGACATCCTTGTACAAATAGCTGTCCATCAGCATTTGTAACCGATGGCGTTCATCACCTTTGTTGGTAACTACCTCGGGATACATACCATACAATAGCCTTACAGGCAGGTGCTGCAATTCAGTTAGTGGATTGGTTTCTTCAGCCAGTTCTTTATAACTAAAAGGGAACAGATGGTATTCCCACTTCCTCCCGCTAAGTGATTCACTCGTTTTATTCCGGAGTTCAAAAGAGGAGGATCCTGAAACCAGCAACTGGTATGATAATCCTGAATCAAAAAGTTGCTTCAGGCATTTCCCGATATCATACAACTGCTGGGCCTCATCAATTACAACCCAATCCGGTTTGCCAATATAGGCCTGGAACGAGTGTGTTGAGAACCTTTCAAAAAGTGACTGTACGATTGACTCATCAGCGTTCAGCCAGACCGTTTTAGTATCGGCGGCGTCCGTTATTTTCTTTAGTAATGTAGTTTTGCCAACCTGCCTTGCGCCAAACAATAAAATGATTTTTTCATTGGTCATTCGACTTGTTATTGCACTTTCTAGGGTTCGGGGTATCATGATTGTGGCTGTTTTCTGCAAATATACCGATAAATACAAGAATATATCCGAAAATTATACGTTTTTCAAACACAGTCAATACTGTTTTGAAATTGGTTATCAGAGAATAGAATGGTGCTTCAGGGATAATGACTTCCGACTTATACCGTGTGGTCAGTTTTTAGCTTCCATAGTCGATATTTGAATATCGTCCTTACAGATATTCAATGCAATAACCGAAAACAGCAAAATGTTCTTTCTCTTGATGTTTCAGGTAAGTACAATGTGTTGAGAATTACCCGCAATGGAAATACTGCTCCACGATTGCCATCAGTTTTTCATCGTTGTTTTCGAGTTCCAGGCGGAGGTTCTGATCTTCGAACTTTTTCAGTTTAGCCGCAAAGCCTTCAATTACTGATTGTGGGAATACGTTGTATTTCCTGTAAATTTCACCCTGTTCGAGCAGCCTGTCGGCCGAATCCCAGCACGAAACGGGCAACTGCCCCAGTTTTGCCGTCTGCTCCTTGTGCTCATCATCGAAAATATTTACATCCACATAGGTGTTTTTAGCATACTCAAGTGCATTTTCCATTTCGATACCGTGGCGCGCTGCAACAGTAAGTCCTGCAAGCAAAAGATAAATATCGGCCGAGCCATCCGGGCAGCGGAATTCGACCGTTTGTTTGTTGGTGAAATCCCTGGGCTCAACGGGTTCCTGCGGGTTGGCATGGAATATCATATTGTTGGTTCCCGACCATCCAAGCGGCACACGTACCAGCACCGAACGGTTGCGGTCGCCCCAGCATATATTTGTCGGTGCTTCCTGGTGCGGAACCAGGCGGAAGTAGGATGTAGGATTGGTATTTCCAAAGGCTGTAAGTGAGGGGGCCAGGTCGAGGTAGCCGGCAATAGCTTTGCGTGCAATATCGCTCAGTTTGCCATCGGCTACCATGGCATTGTCGCCATCCTTCATCAGGCGGGTGTGTATGTGCATCCCGCTGCCAGCCTTGCCAACCGTAATCTTAGGGGCAAAAGTTATTGAAACACCGTATTTATAAGCAAGAGTGCGGAGTATCCATTTTGCAATTACAAGTTGGTCGGCAGCATCTTCGAGTGTATCGGGCAGGAATTCAATTTCATTCTGTTCATATTCCATCCCGTCGAATTTAAAATTGCCAACTTCGGAATGACCGTATTTTATTTTCCCGCCCGTTTGGGCAATGGCATACATGGCTTCGGCGCGAAGAGCTTCCCATTTGGCAAAAGGGAACGATTCGTGGTATCCTTTCTGATCGGCAGCCTGGAAAAGATCGTCTTCGGGACTGATAATATAATATTCCAGCTCGCCCATTACCTCGAACGAAAGACCTGTACGTTCTTTCAATGCTTTATGGGCTTTACGCAGTATATACTCGGGCGAACTTTCTAACGGTTTTCCGTCTTTATCGTAATAGGAGCAGAGGATATCGAGCGTAGGGATTTCGGAAAAAGGGTTTACGAAAGCTGTTTTATAACGCGGAATAACGTACAAATCGCTGGAACTCGCGCCAATGAAAGGAAACAGGCTTGAGCCATCTACCCGTTCACCCGTGGTAAGTATATTATCAAGGTGTTCACGGCTGTTTATAACGAAGTTGAGTGTTTTCAGCCTGCCGTCGCCACCGGTATACCGGAAATTGATCATTGCTATATTGTGATCATCAATATAACGTATGAGGTCGGCCTTGGTAAACTCGTCGCTGGGTTTATTCAGATACTGAACCAGTGAACTCGGGTTCATTTCGGTAAGGCTGTTTGCAAAAGGATTTTTCATTGTATTTGGATTGCCAAAAGTGGGGGCAAAAGTAACAACTTTATATGGTACGCAATAAAATATTAAGGGCATTCCGGCTAAAATAACTAATTTTGAACGCTTCTAAAGTATAATGCCCGTAGATCCAAACCTATGATTACTTCCGAACACATTATATTTGCCTGTTTTCTCTTATTTATTGCTGCAATTCTCGCGCTCGATCTGGGTATTTTCGACCGCAAAAGTCACGAGGTAAAGTTCCACGAGGCATTGATTTGGACTATTGTTTGGGTAAGTTTGGGTATAGGATTTTATTTCCTGCTTTTATACTTCGGCGATCGCCTGCATGAGGTAAAAACGGTTGAAGATGTTCAATACAGGATTGATTTATACAAACATACATACTCTGTTCTTGGAGTTACTGATAATGATGTAGCTCTCGGCATCTACCGGAAGAACCTTTCGCTTGAATATATTACCGGTTACCTTATCGAATACATGCTCTCGGTAGATAATGTATTTGTGATGATACTCGTGTTTATGTCGTTCGGGGTGCAGAAAATGTATTACAAACGCGTACTGATGTGGGGTATCATCGGGGCTGTTATCATGCGGTTTATTTTTATCTTTATGAGTGCCGCACTGATACAACGGTTCGACTGGATTCTTTATATTTTCGGTGCATTCCTTGTGTTTACAGGGATAAAAATGTTTCTCGAACGCAACAAGGAAGACAAAGTGGAACCTGAACATCACCCGGTTGTAAAAATAGTTTCCAGGTATTTCCCTGTACATCCCAGGTATTTCCGTCAGCATTTCTGGTTCCGCAACAAGCATGATAACAATCGCTTGTACTTTACGCCCTTATTCCTTGTTTTGCTGGTGATTGAGTTTACCGATGTGATTTTTGCAGTTGATTCGGTTCCTGCAATATTTTCGATCACCCAGGATCCCTATATTGTTTTCTTTTCCAATATATTTGCAATCATGGGATTACGGTCACTTTTCTTTGTTGTGGCCCATGTTATTGGTATGTTCAGGTTCCTGAAACACGGGCTGGCAATCCTGCTCTCGTTCATCGGATTCAAGATGTTACTGCATGTTCAGCTGACAGATATTGGCTTTACGACCCTGCATTCCCTGATGGTAATAGTGGGAATACTTGGGATCAGCGTTGCAGCCTCCCTGATATGGCCTGATAAGAGCCGTAAAAAGCGGAAAGCAGCCAGCGATCTTACCGGTGAAAAGGCGCTATAGTTAGCTGGGTTTTTCTTCCTGTTACAAATGAAGTGTGAAGTGGGACATGGAAAAAGTGAAGAGGGATGCCCCCTGTTTTTTGTAAAATTCCAAGTCCAAATCCCTATAGCAATAGTGACCAAGTCCCAATTTCAGGAACCTATAGTGCAGGACATCAGAAATTCGCCTTTCATCCGTATAATCCGGAAACCGTAATATGGAATTACAGCATTGATTATCCTCAATTGATAACTATCTGTCTAACACTCTATGAAGTCCGATTTTTCTGATCCGCATACAGGGCAAACCCAGTCGTCGGGCAGATTTGCAAACCGAACATCCTGCTCAACTTCATCGTAAACATAGCCGCAGGCAGTACATTCAAATTTCTTTAAGCCGCTTGCCGGTGTTTTTTCTTCAATTTTCGATTTGTCGATATAGGTGGGTGCATTTTTAGGTGAAAGCCCTTTACGAACGCGCCGGTAATGAAGATAAGTGATCGGATCTTTTGTGTCGTCGACCACTTCGGCCTGTACCAATTCGCCTATAAACAGCAGGTGTGTTCCGGCATCAATGGTCTGAACCACTTTACATTCGAGGAATGCGATACAATCGTTCAGCACAATAGGGGCACCCGTTTCGCCATATTTTATATGCATCCCGGCCATTTTGTCAAAATCCTTACCGCTTTTGTACCCGAAGCGCCCGATCAGGTCCGGATCGGCATCTGTATGAAGAACAGAAACTGCAAACGAACCGGATTCCCGTATAAATTTCGCAGTATAATTGTCTTTGTTACAGCTTGCTGCAAATTGAGGTGGTTCGGCGGTAACCTGAAAAACGGTATTTGATATATATCCGTTCCCAGCTGTTTTATTGCCCGAACTTACAATGTACAAACCATATGAAATCTGGAAAAGCGCTTCGAACTGTATCATGGAAGGAAATTTAAAACAATAAATGTAGCCAAAATCCACGTTGATGAGGGAAAAGGATTTCGGAATTTCGATTTGCGATTTCGGATTTAATTCTCCCGGGGTGCGATTGCGTTTACAAGGAAGATGAGTGTATCAGAATTTATATCAAAAAAACAGGTTTGGAAATTAATACATCCGACATCCGTCCCGATAGCTATCGACATCCCACATCCCACATTACTCTTTGCTGAAATACCTCTCCAGCAAAATCTGTCCTGCTACATACGCACTGATTTTCTCCTGCTGCAAATCGGCTTCCACCCTGCTCATAAGTTTTTTAATTTCCACCTGCTGGTAAAAATGGTCGTGCAATGCCTGGTCAATCATATTCATCATAATCTGTTTCGACTGCTGCAACCTGCGTTTGTCGAAATAACCGTTGTCTTTGGTGAACTGAACATATTTATTAATTAATACGGCCACTTCCGGTATTCCGGCTTTGGTAAGTGCTGAACAGGCTTCGCATACGGGCTGCCAGGCCGATTCAGTCGGCGGGTAGTAGTGAAGGGCACTCCGGAGTTCGGCTTTTGCCACATTCACGCGATTAAGGTTATCGCCGTCGGCTTTATTTATAACCACAGCATCAGCCATTTCCATAATTCCGCGTTTAATACCCTGCAGTTCATCGCCTGCGCCGCCGAGCATGAGTAGAAGGAAGAAATCGACCATAGAGTGAACCGCGATTTCGCTTTGTCCTACCCCGACAGTTTCGACCAGAATTGTATCATAACCGGCAGCTTCGCATAAAATAATAGTTTCCCTGGTTTTGCGTGCAACTCCGCCTAAGGATCCGGCGGCAGGCGATGGCCGTATAAAGGCATTGTTGTCGACTGACAGCTCTTCCATGCGGGTTTTATCGCCAAGAATACTTCCGCGCGATCGCGAACTGCTCGGATCGATAGCAAGTACTGCAATTTTATGCCCTTTCGAGGTGAGATGTTTCCCAAAAGCTTCGATAAATGTACTCTTTCCCACACCCGGAACACCTGTAATTCCTATCCTGATTGAATTCCCGGAAAGTGGCAGGCATTTGCTTATAATGGTTTGGGCCAGTTCCTGGTGCGACAGAAGGGAACTTTCAATAAGGGTTATGGCCTGGCTCAGGATGGTGCGGTTTCCTTCGCTGATTCCCTTAATGTATTGGTCGGGAGTAAGATTTTTGCGTCCCGGTTTACTGAAATGCCTGGCTGCGCCTTCATTCACGGAAGGCGGTTGGGGTATGCCATCATTCACCTTAAGGGCTGATTTGAACGGCTTGTTGCTTTCTGAATCCATAGACCAAAAATAACAATTTGCAGGCGTTCGAAGTTCATCAAAAGGATAAATCAGAATAAAAGAATTATTTTTTATCAACAAAAACGAAAAATTGTTACTTTTGCACCCTCAAACCTCTCGGTAGCTCAGCTGGTAGAGCAATTGACTCTTAATCAATGGGTCACAGGTTCGAATCCTGTCCGGGAGACCATAAAAACTATATAACCATCTGTAAATCAATTAGATAGACAGATGGTTTCTTCTTTTTGTCTCCGAATTGTCTCCGATTGTGTCCGGTTTAGTTCAGTTTAATGGAGAGTTGTCCGCAATTCCATTTTATTTTCGACATATAGTAAAAAACATTATTTTTGTTTAATCCCTTTAGTCGTTTTTAAAACAATAAATAAACCGAACAGGACCGATCAGGCTGGATTACCTGATAATGCCATTCGACCAGAAAGGTAATGGAATACTGCGAGTTGGTAAATTGAAAATGCTGAAGTTGATTTCCGGTAAGAGATCTTTGAACGCTGTTTGTGATGAAATGGGATAGACTGTCTGAAAGGCCGGGAGGAGTATTAATAAAACAGTATAGTTATTGGGGTTTACTCTGCTCGAAATATACAATGACTGGACTGAAGCAGGCAGTATAACACTCACTAAAGAAGTGCAACTGCTTATAAAAGCCTTAGTTAAATTCCATTCTGCCTCAGAAGCCGTCATCCAAGAAATATGTCAGGATATTTTTACACGATATTTCTGAAAAAGAACCACGAAACAAACCAAACACCTGAACCATGAAACAAATACTTTCAATTCTTTTGTGCAGCGTCCTTATGCTGTCATTTGCTGTTGCCCAGAAACCTGCTAACCTTAGCGGGGATCTCATCATTTTTCATGCCGGTAGCCTGTCGGTTCCCATGATAGAGATAAAATCCGAATTCAATAAGATTTACCCGAAAGTGAATGTAATTATGGAATCAGCTGGCAGCATTGAATGCGCAAGGAAAGTTACCGACCTTAAAAAACCATGCGATATTGTGGCTTCGTCTGATTACAAAGTGATCGACAAAATGCTAATCCCGGCATACGCCGACTGGAACATAAAGTTTGCAGCCAATGAAATTTGCATTGCCTACACTGATAAAGCAAAATACAAGAATGTGATTAACGTAAAAAACTGGTTCGACATTCTCATGAAACAGGATGTAACTTATGGCCGTGATGACCCGAATGGAACTCCCTGTGGCTATCGCACTGTTATGTGTATGCAATTGTCGGAAACATATTACAGTAAACCGGGTCTTGCAAAACAGCTCCTGTCAAAGGATATGAATTACATGAGGCCGCAGGAGGTGGACCTAATTAACCTTTTGGAATCAATGAACCTGGATTATGCTTTTATATACAGGTCCGTAGCCGTGCAACATAAACTGAATTATCTCATTCTTCCCGATCAGGTTAACCTTAAAAATCCTAAGTATAGCGATGACTATATCAAGGCCGTGGTGGACATCAACGGCAAAGAACCTGGGAAAACGGAACAGATGAAAGGAGATCCAATGGTTTATGGAGTTACCATGATCAAAAACGCACCAAACAAAGAAGCTGCCCTGGCCTTCCTTGAATTCATGCTTACGAAAGACAAAGGGATGAAGATCATGGAAAAAGAAGGGCAGCCATCTGTCATTCCGATGGAAGTGAATAATTATTCCGTGGTTCCCGACCGCCTGAAACCATTTGTAAAGAAACCATAAGCTGATTTTTCTTTTACTGATTATTGCTCTGTTTCAGGGGGCACCAGAC
>CAISRK010000466.1 GCA_903887815.1 uncultured Bacteroidales bacterium
CAGTATTTCGCGACATTCGACAACCATCTCGGCACTTCCGCAAAGGTAGTACTTTTGATCTGTTGGCAGGTCAGCAAGTTCTTCGAGGTATTGTGTTACCCGTCCGGGATAAACGCCTTCGCCTTCCTCCTGCGAGCAGCAAAGCACATAGCGGTTTCCAAAATCAGCAGTTAGCGATTCCCTGAAATAAAATCCATCGAGGGTGCGCGAACCGTGTATCAGGGTTTTATTTCCACCAAGCCCCGACCTATGCATGCTGATAAATGGTGCTATTCCGGTTCCAGCAGCTATCCAGTAAGCCTGTTCAGCAGCTCCGGCATAAGTTCCGAAAGGAACTGTAATCCATAAAATGTCACCTGGTTTCAATATAGCAAGGTTAGGAGTTAGTTTCCCCCCGGGCTTAATATTGTAGAGTATGTTGATATTAGCGTCGTTTTCGCCGCTTGCAATACTGTATAGCCTGGCGTCATCAGCAGGCGACTGTGCCAGCCCTAATACCTGCCCGGCACGGAAATCAAAGTTGCGTTTAAATGAAAGTATAAAGACATTTGGTGCAATTTCGGAATTTGAAAGTATGGTAACCGGCTGAAATTTAACATTCGGTTTTGATTCTGTTGTGCTCATTATATCTGTTTAATATTTCTTTGTAAATATTAAACGAACAGGACGTGAATTGGTTCAAACCCTGTGCAATTTAAAATTTAAATATAAAACAACCCGTCCTTCAGGAAGGCAGCACCAGATGCACATAGTGCAGGTTGCGATAGTATCAGTTCACCACAAGCTTCGCTTTAATAATGTTAGTCTTTTCAGCTTCGCTCAGTCCCTCCCTGAAGTTGACCAGGGGCTTTTCCCAGGCTCCGTACATGGGATTTGGCAGAACTATAAATTTTTTCCCGAAAAGCAGGCGGTTCTGACCGACAGCGTCTTTGCCGTTATTGGTTTCCCGGTCTTCGAAAATAACGGAGAAATCGTTCAGGTTGTCGCCTATCAATAATGCAATTTCATATTTTTCGGCCACTTTTATTCTGCGGCCTTCCTTTGAACTTGTATTCCCGTTCGAAAACGACTGATCACCCCTGGTGACTAAATGATTGTCATCGGCAAAAGGGTATCCCACATTCTGCAGATTTTTCAATGTAGCAGCACGTTCCAGATCCGTGCGGTTGGTTATGTAAAAAATATCGGCTTTCCTGCTTTGGGCGTACTTCGCAAACTCAAGTGCCCCCGGCAGCGCTTTGGCATTGGATCCAGCTACCCAGCTGCTCCATCCTGACTGGAAAGTTTCCCCGTTATTTAGTATAGCCGCTTCGAAAGGACTGTTATTGAGCATGGTTTCGTCGATATCAACAATTATAGCCAGGGGCTTGCCCGCGGTATCAGCCGCCAACGCTTCATCAAGTCTTAGTGTGGCGATATTAAATGCCTGGTAATAAAGCGCTTCCATTTCGGCCGAGTACTGGTACCAGGCTACCGCCATCAAGAATTTATCGTTTGTATTCGATTGGGTTTCAGGTAAGCTTTGAGCTGTTTGTCCTTTTGCCAGCACTGCTGTTAACAAAATAAAAGGTATTAAAATGCATTTCATAGCTGCTGTTATAAGTTATAATTCTTCAGATAATTTACCTGAGTTCAAAAGTACCCATAAAACAATCGTCCTGATTTTTGCCGGATAAACTTGATAATTTAATAATTTATTATAGCTTTATGTCTGCAATACTGCAATCTCATTGAGTTAACACTTCTGAAATTACTATGAAAACCAGCGTTATGATTGTCATTTTCGCATTTGCTTTCTTGTTTAACAGCTTTGCCCAGCAGGCTCCGACATGGGAAAAATGGAGCTGGCTGATTGGCGAATTCAGCGGTGAAGGAAGCGGAAAACCAGGAACCGGGGGCGGGACTTTTA
>CAISRK010000467.1 GCA_903887815.1 uncultured Bacteroidales bacterium
ATATAACCCGGTAATAGTCTGATAATGACCGGAATTCTACTCTATAATCATTTTAAATTAGCCTGCTCAGGTTTATTTTATCTGATATTTAATCTACAATACCTTATAAAAAAGTAATTTTGCACCGCTTTTCGGAGTATTCCGGGCTAATTATTTCTGGCACAATAATCTAATAACCAAACATATGAGTAATAAAAAGAAATATGTAACCTGTGACGGCAACTACGCTGCCGCACATATTGCATACATGTTTAGTGAAGTAGCTGCTATTTATCCTATCACACCTTCATCAACAATGGCCGAATATGTTGACGAATGGGCAGCCTATGGCCGCAAAAATATTTTTGGCGAAACTGTTCGCGTTGTTGAAATGCAAAGCGAAGGTGGTGCTGCAGGTGCAGTTCACGGATCGATGCAGGCAGGTGCTCTTACCACAACCTACACCGCCTCCCAGGGTTTACTGCTTATGATACCCAATATGTACAAAATGGCCGGTGAGCTCTTACCTGCTGTTTTCCATGTATCAGCCCGGAGCCTTGCCGCCCAGGCACTTTCAATTTTTGGTGACCACAGCGATATTTATTCAACACGTCAAACCGGTTTTGCAATGCTTGCAACCGGCAGTGTGCAGGAAATTATGGACATTGCTGGTGTAGCTCACCTTGCATCAATTCGTTCGCGTGTGCCCTTTATGCATTTCTTCGATGGGTTCCGTACTTCGCACGAAATTCAAAAAGTTGAATATCCGTCAAATGAAGACCTGTCGAAACTCCTAGATTACAAAGCACTGCAGGAATTCCGCGATCGCGCCCTTAATCCGGAACACCCGGTTACCCGCGGTACAGCTCAGAACCCCGATATTTATTTCCAGAGCCGCGAAGCCGCCAACCTTTTCTACGATGCAGTTCCGGATATCGTTGAGGAATACATGCAGCATATCAGCAAAGCTACCGGCCGCGAATACCATCCGTTTACTTATTACGGTGCTAAGGATGCCGAAAATATTGTTATTGCCATGGGTTCGATCACCGAAACCCTCAAAGAGGTTATCGATTATCTGAATTCAAAAGGCGAAAAACTGGGTTTGATCAGCGTTCATCTGTATCGTCCTTTCTCACCTAAATATTTCTTCAACGTACTGCCGGAGTCAGTAAAACGTATCTGCGTTCTCGATCGTACCAAAGAACCGGGCGCAACCGGCGATCCGCTTTACCTTGATATTCGTGATATTTTCTACGATAAGGCTAACAAACCTCTCATCATTGGCGGACGTTATGGTTTGAGTTCGAAAGACACTACCCCTGCCATGATGATTTCGGTATTCAATAACCTGAAATTGAATGAGCCAAAAAATCATTTTACGGTTGGTATTGTTGATGACGTTTCATTCACATCACTGCCGGTTCTCCCTGAAATAGATCTTTCTGATGAAGGAACTTTCCAGGCTAAATTTTTCGGTTTGGGATCGGACGGAACTGTAGGAGCCAATAAGAACTCAATTAAAATCATCGGGGAGAATACCGACAAATATGCGCAGGCTTATTTTGCTTACGATTCAAAGAAATCGGGCGGTATTACAACATCGCACCTTCGTTTCGGCAATCATCCTATCCGCTCGCCTTACCTGGTAAATACTCCTGACTTTGTAGCATGCCATGTGCCAGCATACCTGAATAAATATGACCTTCTGAAGGGCCTGAAAAAGGGTGGTACTTTCCTGCTGAACAGTATATGGGATGCTGAAGAAAGCCGCAACCGCCTGCCGGATAATATGAAAAAATACATGGCTGAAAATGATATTAAATTCTATATCATAAACGCAACCGCTATTGCCGAAGAAATTGGTCTTGGAAACCGTACAAATACAATTCTCCAGGCTGCATTCTTCAAGATTTCGGGTGTAATTCCATACGAACTGGCGCTCACTGAAATGAAGACCGCTGTTAAAAAGACGTTTGGGCGTAAAGGGGAAGAAATTGTGCGCATGAATGTCGAAGCAATCGATAAAGGTGCTGCAGTTACA
>CAISRK010000468.1 GCA_903887815.1 uncultured Bacteroidales bacterium
GATAACTGATCAGGATACCTGTAAATGGAAGCAGAAGATATAACAGGTTGTAACTTACCAGCGACGAAAGATTCACAAGGATCAGCCGGCTGTAGTGTACGGCATTTTTCAGAATAACAGCAGCCATTCCGCCCAGGATACCCGAAAGTAAGCTGAGTATAAGCACGAAATTCCGTGGAGAGATATAACGCAATCTCCACGAATGTATCTGTTGATAGAATTTTTTGCCCGGCATAGAAAGCAAAAATAAGAATAATAGGGCTAGGGTTATTATTTCCTTTTTATGCGACAATTATTTGTATCCATTCTATTTTTCAATAAAAGTTTGGAGTTTCTCAAAAAGCGGAATATTTTTGCATCTCAATTTGATCAGGCGGCTTCTGTTTTAAAGAGGCGCAGCCGGGCCGGTACAAAACCGGCAACAGGATTATAGCCCTGTGGGACGCTGAAAACCCATAGGGTATTTTTATGCCCGACGTGTTAAATAATGTAATAGTTAGTATCAAAATGACAGGTTAAATAATGTCAAAACTTACTTGAAAATAAACCTAAAGTCGGCAGTTTGCAGTAATCAGTTGGCAAATATTAGCCGGTAAGTGATTTTGGTTTGCCTACTGCCTGTTGCATAATGCCAATTAATTCTAAACAACAAAAAACAAAAATGAATCATTCCAGTAAGAAAAGCCGTGTTGCAGCCTTGTCAGTCGCATCAAACACAACATTGGTGGTTTTTAAGCTGATAGTCGGGTTGTTTACCGGAGCTGTTTCAATCCTGTCAGAAGCAATACACTCGGGTGTTGATCTCATCGCCGCGCTGATAGCTTTTTTTGCTGTTAGGGCCTCCGGAAAACCGGCCGACGATAGGCACACTTTTGGTCATGGGAAATTCGAAAATCTTTCGGCTGCCATCGAAGGCCTGCTGATTTTTGTTGCTGCCGGCTGGATTATTTACGAATCCATCAATAAACTTATTTTCCCCGAACCAGTCGAGAACCTGCAATGGGGTATAATAGTTATGGGTGTTTCCGCAATAACCAACCTGGTAATTTCACACAAGCTTTTTCATGTCGGCAGGGAAACTGATTCGGCAGCCCTTATGGCCGATGGCTGGCACCTGCGAACTGATGTTTGGACTTCGGCCGGCGTTGCTGTGGGTCTTGCCGCCTATATGCTGGGAAAATGGTACTGGCCCAATATTAACCTGCTTTGGATTGACCCTGTTATCGCCATGGGGGTGGCCGGGCTTATTATTAAAGCAGCCTGGGAACTCACTTCCGAAGCCGTTACTTATCTGCTCGATGCAAGTCTACCTGTGGAGGAGGAAAAAGCAATCACCCACCTGATTGATCATATGGCTCCGCGAGTAATGAACTTTCACAATTTTAAAACACGTAAGGCCGGTTCAGAGCGCTTTGTTGAATTTCACCTGGTTGTAGAAAAGGATCTTACAGTAAAGGATGCTCATGATATTTGCGATGAAATTACCTCTCAGATTAAAATACAATTTCCTAGAACCGAGGTGATGATCCACACCGAACCCTGCCTCGATCAATGCGGCGGGAAATGCCAGGGCACTTGCTCTATCTTTGAGGCCTAATATTAAGTAATAACAGTCCCAAGTCCCAAATTCCAGGTTTCAAGACACAGTAATCAGCCTTTTGCAAGCCTTTCATTTTAGGTTTTGTGATTTGATCCGCCTAAGGCGGCTTGGGTCTTATCGATAACGGAACCACTGTTAGACCGTATTATTTGCAATTACTCACAAAACCCTGTCCCTTTGTTGATTATTTCTGTAAAACTTAACGCGCGCTGCAAAACTATCTTCGTGTTTTACCGTTACTTTTACATCAAGAAAACCTAGCATGAAAATTATCACGTACAATGTTAACGGAATACGGGCTGCCATTGCCAAAGGATTCCTCGACTGGCTCCATGCTTCTGACGCTGATGTGGTTTGCCTTCAGGAAATAAAAGCCCAACATGACCAGATTCCTATTATTGAGTTCGAATTATTGGGTTACAAAACCTATTGGTTCCCGGCTGAGAAAAAGGGATACAGCGGGGTTGCCATATTGTCAAAAACGGAACCTGACCGCGTTGTTTATGGAATGGGTATCGGGAAATATGACAGGGAAGGACGGCTTATGCGTGCTGATTTCGGCGATAAAAGCGTGATATCGGTTTACCATCCGTCGGGTACTACAGGTGAAGAGCGGCAGGCATTCAAGATGCAGTGGCTTGCCGATTTCCAGGACTATATACTCGAACTCCGGAAAACCCGGCCGAACCTTGTAATTTCGGGCGATTACAACATCTGCCACCGCACAATCGATATACACGACCCTATACGTAATGCTACCAGTAGTGGTTTCCTTCCGGAAGAACGCGAATGGGTGACAGGGTTCCTGAACAGCGGGTTTATTGATTCATTCAGGTATTTTGTTAAAGAACCTCATCATTATACCTGGTGGAGCTACCGCGCTGGTGCCCGAAGCCGGAACCTGGGCTGGCGTATCGATTACAACATGGTTAGCGATGAACTCGAAAAGAATATGCGACGTGCGGTTATCATGCCGCTGGCTGTACACTCCGATCACTGTCCTTCGCTGCTTGAAATTGATTTTTAGATAAAATATTTATAATTAATACATTAACTTCGAAAATGAACGGTCTCAGAATTAATTCAATAGCAAAGCTGGCGGTAATCGTACTGTTAGCCGTAGCGTCAGCTTCCTGTGTTTCGACCAAGAAATACAATGCGCTTACCGCGAAATGCAACGAAGAAAGTTCAAAACTGAATGCGAAAGTCGACGAACTGAGCACACAGGTGAATGAACTTACTTCCGAAAACGGGAGAAATAAAAAGGACCTGGCCGAATTAAAGGCTGATACAGCCCGTCTTGGCTCCATGCTCCGCGTGCTTACCGCCGATTACAATGAACTCGACCGGGCAAATGAATTGCTAAAATCGCAGTTTGCTGCCAATTTCGAGGATTCCGAGAAAGTAATGGCTGCATTAAAAGTGGCACAGGACGATCTTATTGCCCGTGAAGACCGGCTCCGGATTCTCCAAGCCGATCTCGATAGCAAGAGTAAAAATCTTTCGGAACTCCAGGCTGCCCTGGCTAAAAATGACTCGATTACCAATGCCCTGCGCAAGGCTGTTGCCGATGCATTGCTTGGATTCGAGGGCAAAGGACTCTCGGTGCATATGAAAGATGGTAAAGTTTACGTATCACTTGAGGAGAAACTGCTGTTTGCTTCGGGCAAATGGGATGTAAGCAAAGAGGGCATTGATGCACTGAAGGATCTTGCAAAGGTTCTCGAGAAAAACCCGGATATCAATGTTCTTATCGAAGGCCATACCGATAATGTGCCGCTTACCGGTCAGAACCAGGTAAGGGATAACTGGGACCTGAGTGTAATGCGAGCGACTGCCATTGTAAAGATATTGCTGGCGAATGCCAAAATCGATCCCAAGCGACTGGTCGCTTCGGGCCGGGGAGAGTTCCTGCCGGTCGAGCCTAATACATCAGCAGCAAACAAGGCAAAGAACAGGCGTACGGAGATTATCCTGTCGCCCAAGCTCGATGAACTTATGCAGATTATCAATGGCAAATAGATCAATGGGTTAGGGAATTGATTGGCAATTATTTTTAACCGGCCTTGTTTGAGCCGGGATTGTATTTTATCAAATCAGGGGATTGTTGATTCTGTCAGCAATCCCTCGGTTTGTGGAATAGGATGCCTGAAAAGTGAAAATAAATTTCTAAATATCCGGGAACCAAATTCCAGGGAAATAGATAGGAAGTGCCCCATTACTTAAACAGCAGAGAATAAAAGACTTGGTTTCTGACTCTTGGAATTTGGCTCTTGGAATTTATTCCTGGAATGTGAATGCAGGTCTTTACCTGCCATTTCTAACTAATTTGACAGAATAATAGCATAATGACAGACGAAATCACAGCAAAACTTATCCTCGAGGACGGCACCGTATTCGAAGGTATCTCTTTTGGGCGCGAAACATCGGTTGCCGGTGAGGTAGTTTTTAATACCTCCATGACTGGTTATCCTGAAAGCCTTACCGATCCTTCGTATGCAGGGCAGATCCTTGTAGCTACTTACCCTCTTATCGGTAATTATGGAGTGCCCGAGGCAGTGCTTTCCGACGGTGTTCCCGATTATTTCGAATCGGAACGCATCCAGGTAACTGCACTTATTGTATCGGATTATTCGGCTGAATACAGCCACTGGAGCGCGAAGCTCAGCCTTGGCGACTGGCTGGAAGAAAACCACATCCCCGGGCTTTATGGTATCGATACCCGCGAACTTACAAAGATCATTCGCGAAAAGGGGGCCATGATGGGGAAGATAGTTTTTGGTAACCATGATCCCGGTTTTCATGATCCGAACCTCGATAACCTGGTGGCAGGTGTGAGTACCGATAAAGTGATTACCTACGGAAACGGTTCAACACGTATTCTGCTGGTCGATTGCGGTGTTAAGTACAATATTATCAGGCATTTTCTTAAACGCGACACCACGGTGATACGCGTACCCTGGGATTATGATTACTCAAGCGAAAAGTACGATGGATTGTTTATTTCAAACGGCCCGGGCGATCCGAAAATGTGCGAGGCAACCATTAATCATCTTACAGAATCGCTGAAACAGGATATTCCCATTTTCGGCATTTGCCTCGGGAACCAGTTGCTGGCATTGGCCTCGGGAGCTGATACCTATAAACTCAAATACGGGCACCGCAGCCATAACCAGCCAGTACTGCAATGCGGCACCAACAAGGCGTTTGTTACTTCGCAGAATCACGGGTTCGCGATTGATACCAATTCGCTCGGCAGCGATTGGGAACCGTTCTTTATCAACCTGAACGATGGCACCAACGAAGGAATCCGTCATAAATCGCGTCCGGTTTTCTCAGTACAGTTCCACCCCGAAGCCTCAAGCGGGCCTACTGATAGTGAATACCTTTTTGATGAGTTTTTGAAAATGGTACGAGGGGAAGATTAAACCACTTAAACACTAAGTGCACGAAGAAACACTAAGTAAATGTGAAATTCGTAAGATATGATAACTCAAAAGTTTATAAACGATTTATCTTTCAAAACGGTCGGCTGTGCCATAGAGGTACACAAACATCTTGGCCCAGGTTTACTGGAATCGGTTTACCATAACTGCCTGGTTGATGAACTTGAAAGTCGTGGTATCAGGGTAAAGACGCAAATTCATGTTCCAGTACTTTACAAAGGTAAGGATCTTGGCGGGCGCCTTAAGCTTGATATTTTAATTGAAGACCTCATGATAGTTGAGCTAAAGGCAGTTGAGACAATGATTCCGCTTTACAAGACTCAATTATTGTCGTATCTGAAACTTGCAGGGAAACCTAAGGGATTGCTAATTAATTTTCATGCAGAAAACATTGTAAGTCAAATGGTTCCATTAGTGACTGAAGAATTTGCCGTGCTTCCGAAGGAATGAGGCAAAGGAAACCACTAAAGCTCTCAGAACACTAAGGACCACGAAAAATTATTGTAAAAGAGTTGTCACAAATTGGAGAGAAGGTTCAGTATAGCCTTAGTGCCTCTCAGTGCTCTAAGTGCCTTAGTGGTTAAAAACAATTTGTTCGAGATAAAAATTATTTAAGAGAAATGAAGAAAGTACTGGTAATTGGTTCGGGTGCACTCAAAATCGGCGAAGCCGGTGAGTTCGATTACAGCGGTTCGCAGGCTTTGAAAGCCCTGCGCGAAGAAGGGATTTACACCATCCTTATCAATCCCAATATCGCAACCGTCCAAACCTCCGAAGGGGTTGCCGACAAAATATATTTCCTTCCGGTTACTCCTTTCTTTATCGAAAAGGTAATCGAAAAAGATAAACCTGAGGGAATCCTGCTATCGTTCGGCGGGCAAACCGCCCTCAACTGCGGTATTGCACTGTTTAAATCAGGGGTTCTCGATAAGTACAATGTGAAAGTGCTCGGTACACCGGTGCAATCCATTATCGATACCGAGGACAGGGAAATCTTTGCCGACAACCTTCGCAAAATTAATATCAAGACACCCCGAAGCATTGCCGTAATCAGCATCGACGATGCCCTCAAAGCATCCGAAACCCTGGGTTTCCCGATTATCGTCCGTGCCGCATTTACCCTCGGCGGGCAAGGCTCCGGTTTTTGTTACAACCGGGATGAATTGCTGAAACTTGCTGCCAATGCATTTTCCTATTCTTCGCAGATCCTTGTCGAAGAATCGCTTAAGGGCTGGAAAGAGGTGGAATACGAAGTGGTACGCGATTGTTACGACAATTGCATCACCGTGTGCAATATGGAGAACTTCGATCCGCTTGGTATCCATACCGGCGAAAGCATTGTTGTGGCTCCTTCGCAAACGCTTACTAACCGCGAATACCATAAACTCCGCAGCCTTTCGATCGAAATAGTCCGTAACGTGGGAATCATAGGTGAATGCAATGTGCAGTATGCCCTGGATCCCGATTCGGAGGACTACCGCGTTATCGAAGTTAATGCCCGCCTATCGCGTTCGTCGGCACTGGCATCGAAGGCGACGGGCTACCCGCTTGCTTTTGTTGCCGCTAAGCTGGCTTTGGGTTATGGGCTTCATGAGCTCAAAAACTCGGTGACCAAAACTACAACTGCATTCTTCGAGCCTGCGCTCGATTACATAGTTGTTAAGATCCCGCGCTGGGACCTGAATAAGTTTATCGGCGTCTCGAAAGAGATCGGCTCGAGCATGAAGAGCGTTGGCGAAATTATGGCCATAGGTCGCACCTTCGAAGAGGCCATTCAGAAAGGCCTGCGCATGGTAGGGCAGGGGACACACGGCTTTGTGGGTAACAGCGATATTGAATTTCCCGACATCGACCAGGCCCTTTCCGCCCCGACGGATATGCGCATTTATTCCATAGCCAGTGCTTTCGAGGCGGGGTATACCGTCGACCGAATCCATGATCTTACCAAAATCGATAACTGGTTCCTTGTAAAGTTAAAGTCCATATTCGATCATATGGTAAAGCTTAAAACCTTTAACCATGTCGAAGATATCCCGGCAGGGCTGATGCGGAAATTCAAGCAAAAAGGTTTTTCCGATTTCCAGGTAGCCCGTTTTGTAAACAAAACACCCGGTAACCTACATAGCGAAATGCTGCTGGTACGCGAGTACCGCAAATCGCTGGGTATCGTTCCTTATGTAAAACAAATTGATACTCTTGCAGCCGAGTACCCTGCGCTTACCAATTACCTCTACCTGACATATAATGGTTCAGCCCACGATATTGCCCCCGAACGCGACAATAAATCGGTTATTGTCCTGGGTTCAGGCGCTTACCGCATCGGCAGCTCGGTCGAATTTGACTGGTGCTCGGTAAATGCACTGACTACGGCCCGTAACGAAGGTTACCGCGGGGTAATGATCAATTTCAACCCCGAAACGGTAAGTACCGATTACGATATGTGCGACAGGCTGTATTTCGATGAACTATCGTTTGAGCGTACTATGGATATCATTGAAATGGAAGAGCCCAAAGGCGTTGTGGTAAGCACCGGTGGCCAGATCGCAAATAACCTTGTAATGCGCCTGCATGGTCAGAATGTGCCTATACTGGGTACTGCACCTGAAAGTATTGATAATGCCGAAAACCGACATAAGTTTTCATCCCTTCTCGACACCCTCGATATCGACCAGCCGCGTTGGAAAGAGCTTGTTGAGATTGAGCAGATTTACGATTTTGTAGATGAAGTAGGTTTCCCGGTCCTGATTCGTCCGTCATATGTGCTATCTGGTGCCGCTATGAACGTGGTTTCGAACCGGCAGGAACTCGATTTCTTCCTTCAACTTGCTGCCCGTGTGTCGAAGGAATTCCCTGTAGTTGTTTCGGAGTTTATACAGAATGCCAAGGAAATCGAAATTGATGCCGTTGCTGACCGGGGCGAGATCATTGCCTACGCCATTTCGGAGCATATAGAGTTTGCAGGCGTGCATTCGGGCGATGCGACCATTGTGTTCCCGGCTCAAAAGATGTATTTCGAAACGGCCCGCCGTATCAAGCGGATATCGCGCGACATAGCCCGTGCATTGAATATAAGCGGGCCCTTTAACATGCAGTTCCTTGCACGCGACAACGATATAAAAGTGATCGAATGCAACCTGAGGGCTTCGCGCAGTTTCCCCTTTGTGAGCAAGGTGCTCAAAATAAATTTTATTGAACTGGCTACCAAAATCATGCTTGGTATACCCGTCGAGAAGCCGAATAAATCGGTATTTGAAATGGATTATGTGGGGATAAAAGCTTCGCAGTTTTCGTTTTCGCGCCTGCAGAAAGCCGATCCGGTGCTGGGTGTTGAAATGGCAAGTACAGGCGAAGTAGGATGCATAGGCGAAAACTACTATGAAGCCCTGTTGAAGGCCATGCTATCGGTAGGTTACCGGATTCCCGAGAAAAATATACTGTTCTCTTCGGGCGATGCCCGCTCGAAGATTGAACTTTTAATTAGCGCCCGTATGCTTGTCAAAAGGGGATACACTCTTTTTGCCACTCATGGTTCGGCTAAGTTCCTCGAGGACAACGGTGTGCCGGTTACCGCCTTATACTGGCCCGACGAAAGCGGTACTCCCAATACGCTCGAATACCTGAAGAGCCGCAAGATCGACCTGGTTATCAATATCCCGAAGAACCTTTCGAAAACAGAGCTTTACAACGATTACGAAATCCGTCGTGCCGCTGTCGATTTCAACATCCCGCTTATTACCAATGCCCGACTTGCCAGCGCGTTTATTTATGCCATATGCAAACTGAAGCCGGAGGATATCGCCATTAATAGCTGGGATGAGTATTGAGAGTTGACGGGGTTTTTAGTCGTTTGAGTTTGACGGGTGATGGGCGAGAGGTTAAATGTCGGATTTCGAAATTTCGATTTCGGATTTATCGATTCCATCAATCCCTTCAATCCCAAGAGGGGAGAGGGGCGACAAGGATTTTCGATTTATCAATTGCATCAATCTCATCAATCCCAGTAAGGGCAACTTGGCGAGGGGCATTTTGAATTAATTAGCCTCTGAAACTCTGAAACCCTTATGTAACAAAACAAACTCAGGGTAGAGGAAAATGAGAATATATAGTGTTTTGAAATATATTATTTTTTAATCTATTTGTTATTTGAAATAGTATCATTATGTTTGCTTGGTTTTACCATGTAACGATATTTTCTCGCACCATGAGACGCAGGCAAGGGATTGTTTTTTATACCTTCCGTTCCGGATTTAATACAGGCTGGCAGGTTCGAAACCTGCAATTATCGGTGATACTGAACTCTGACATTTAATTTTAATAATATAACAATGAAAAACAGACACCTTTTAATCGTTTTAAGTGTTTTAGTCGTTTCAATTTTCCAGGTATCCTGTAAACACGATGATACCAGTAATAAACCAGATTACGGGCCGAAAACCTTAGAACTGATCAGTATTGTTGATAACAATCCGGATATTAAATCCATGTTAATCAAATCTATTGCGCAGGCAAAGGTGGTGAACCCGGATAAAAATACAAATCCGGCACAGACTCTTGATGAATACTACGAATTTGTTACCTGGGCCGAAACCTGTATGCCCTGGAGCATACTTCCCAACACGCCTTACTCGTCGTTATACGATAAAATAGACCAGAGCCTCGACTATTTCTATTTTATCAACGACCAGCCGCTTACAGAACTGGAAGGCAAGGGATATTATAACAATTCCCTGCAATATGTGCAGCCATACAGCAATTGGCTTGTAAGTTTCAATAAGGCATGGGGCCTGTACCTCGATACACCGGCTTCATGGAAGGATGAGTATTACCAACTGGCAATGACGGATAGTAAATTTGGTTTAACGGCCGGCTGGTATGAGGATCCTTCAAACTGGCATACATTTAACCAGTTTTTTGCCAGGTATCTGAAGTCGCCTGATAAACGCCCCATTACTTCCCCTAACGATAGCAGTATTGTTATAACACCGGCAGATGCCATTCCCCAGGGTTCGTGGCAGATAGATGCCAGTTCGAACCTGGTTCAGAAAAAAGGGGTGGCAATTAAATCAGGAACATTAACTTCCATTGTAAAATTAATCGGCGACGACAGCCAGTACAAAAATTCATTCGCCAACGGTATAATGACTCACACCTTCCTGGATGTACAGGACTACCATCGGTATCATTTCCCCGTGGGCGGAATTATTAAAGAAGTAAGAAACATCGCCGAACAGGATGCGGTAGGTGGTATTATAACCTGGGATGCAACCATTCCACGATATATGTTCGATCCGACTACAGTTGCAGGATGGCAGTCGATCGAAACAAGAGGTTGTGTAATAATTGATACAGAGAAATACGGCCTTGTTGCCGTGCTTCCTATCGGAATGTCGCAGATATGTTCGGTGAAATTTGAAGATAATGTAAAAGCCGGCACACGTGTTAAAAAAGGGGATATGCTCGGCTGTTTCCTGTTTGGTGGTTCCGATATTGTAATGGTATTTCAACAAAAAGCCGGATTTGTACTTAAAGCTTTAAAAGCATCGGGTAGCGATCAGTCCTATAAACATATCCTGATGGGCGAAAAATACGGGGTGATGACGGGCATGTAATTGCATTTGGAATTAAGCGATTCGTTTTATGCCGGGAAAGAAATTCCGGGTATCGGATTTGGGGATTTGGGGATTGTGTAGTCATACAATGGTCATATAATAGTTATACAATGCTCATTTGTGTTCATTTATGGCCATTTGGTGGTGGAGGATTGAATTGAATCTTGAAAAGATCTCCCTTTTTTATTTATACTCCTTAAACTTGAACCTTTGAACCCTGACATGGTGAGTGGCGAGGGGCTAAACGGTGTTTTACCTTGTATATACTTACAGCTGGAAAATTGTGGTTGCATAGCTAAAGATTTCCTTTAAGAAACAGAAGATATATTTAAAGGCAGGCTCTCATTTTTCCTTAAGGCACTCCAATCGTTCGATCGTTCGAATGTTCAAGTCTAAACAAGTATAGGTTGCATGCCACTTTTTAAAAATAGCTAATGTAAACTTTCTTATTTTTACCTTTGATTACTAATCTCATCAGAATGGACTTCCGGATCAGATACTGCCTCTTTTTGGTATTTTGCTTTTTAATTTTCCCTTCCTTTCACCTGTTCAGCCAGGTTAGTAAGCAGGGTTTAAATTTCGATGAAGTATACAATACAGGGTTTCAGTATATCCAAACCGATATCGGCAAAGCAAAGCAATGCCTGAACAATCTGGAGATGAACCTTGACCGGTTGACTCCTGTTCAGAAAGCTAAAACCAATTCCCTTCGGTTAAAGATTATTTATTCCAGTGAGCAAAGTGTGCATGAGCTTGAAACTAAAATTTTTGAGGTACCTGGTGCGCTGGGTCATGACGATTCACTCACTTTCCTTGCCCGCAAGTACCTGGAACGATCCATGCCCGACAAAGCCATCCCTTTGTTAATGGTGGTCATCAATAAATCGGCAGCAGACTCTGATAAGGATGAATATAGCCTGATTAATTTGTGTGAAGCCTACCGCCAAAAACAGGAATATGAAAAAGGAATCAACATATTGAATGAAATTATTACAGCAAATAAGCACTTGTCGGATCCAAACAGGGCATTTGCTTACAACCGCCTGGCAGCATTATATAACGAATGGGGAAATCCCAGGGGTAGTTATACGGATTCGGTTTTTAAATATTCGGAACTATGTCTCGGTTTATCGTCTAAAATTGGTGATAAGCCTGATCAGGCCGCATCGCAGAATGAACTTGGTTTCCAGTACGTCCTGAAAAAACAATACAGCAAAGCGCTGGAATATTCTTTGCAGGCAGTTGCCAATTTTAAAGAGACCGGGTTAAAGTTCAATGCCATGAACGCATTAATTAACCAAAGCGGTATTTATTACAATCTGAAGCAGGAAGCACTTTCCCTGAAATGCCTTGAGCATGCTGCCGGTTTATGTTCAATTGAAGAAAACAGGAATCTTTTCATGCGCTTATACCTGCAATTCGCAACCTTTTATGCATTATCAGGAAATTACAGGGATGCGTATGATTTTATGGCAATCAGCCGTGAATTGCAGGTTGATTTTTTCAAAGACAGGATAAATATTCAGATCAATGAACAATCCGCCCGCTATGATTTATTGATCAAAGAGCAGAAAATCAAGGAGGCCAGGCAGAAGAATGAATTTAATAAACGACAGCTTACTTCCCTTGTCATAATCCTGATTGTTTTGTGTGTAGCCTTTGTTTTTGTATTTTTCTATCTGAAATTGAAGCGGAAAGATGGGATTAAACAGCAACTGATTGAAGCCGTGGTTGAAACCGAAGAAAAAGAAAGAAAACGAATAGCCCGCGATCTGCACGATGGACTCGGGCCAGTACTCTCGGCAATCAATCACTATTTCCAGGCTTATCTTGATGCCCGCGACGATGATAAACTTACTATACAACAAAGGCTGCAGCAGGTTATTTCAGGTTCTATTGACGAAGTTTCGCGTATATCGCATAACATCAGCCCCCAGGTGCTCGAGTATCATGGCTTGATTACTGCATTGGATAACTTTATTGCACCACTTTCGAATAACAGCAGAATTAAAGTCAATTTCACCTCCAACTTCACCGATCGCTTCGAATCAAAGAAAGAAGTTACAGTTTATCGATGTATTACGGAGTTATTAAATAATACTATGAAGCATGCCGAAGCCTCATTGGTTACTCTCAATGTTACGAGTAAAGATAAAGTGCTTTTTGTTCTTTATTCCGATAACGGAAAAGGGTTCGATACAAATCAGGAGCAAACGGAAGGAATGGGTTTAAATAATATTAAAAACAGGGTCGAAACTTTTGGTGGCAAACTGTCGCTGGAAAGCACGAAGAAAAATGGGTTAAAAGTGAATATAGAAATTCCTTTATAGCAGTCAGATATGAGTGAAATCCACATAGCTATCATTGATGATCACGACCTGTTTCGCGAAGGTTTAAAACTTGTACTGCAACAGATTGACGGTTTTAAAGTGGACTTTGATACCTCAAACGGGAATCATTTTATTGATATACTTGATAAAATCCCCGTCGACATTGCCCTTATGGACATTGAAATGCCTGTGATTAATGGCATACTTACTACTGTTAAAGCCTTACAGGTAAGAAAGGATCTGAAAATAATTGCCCTTTCCATGTTTTCCGATACCGGGCATTACACCCAGATGATCAATTCAGGGGTGAAGGGGTTTGTTCTCAAGAAAGCGAATAAATATGAACTGGAACAGGCCATCACAACGGTTCATAGCGGGGGCAACTATTTTAGCCAGGAGATTATGCAGAAGCTGGCCTTTCAGTATATGAACAAAGCTTCAAACCACGATCAGTTAACAAACAGGGAGATTGAAATTATGGTTATGATCTGCCAGGGCTTAACCTCGGCCGAAATCTCCGAACAAATACATATCTCCTTAAAGACAGTCGAAACCCACCGGTCGAATATTTTCCTGAAGGCAGGGGTTAAAAATACGGCGGGATTAATAATATGGGCTATTAGAAATCAATACTACTCGGTAGAATAAACCAGTATTATCATTTTATTTAAAGCCCTTCAGCTAAATCTGCCGGAGGGTTTTTGCATGTATTCCCAAATCCCAGTACCAACTGCCCCGATTTTAGATGCCGGATATATCAGGGTTTACCCTTACAAAAATTACAGTGTTCCCCTTCTCGATTTCCATGTTTACCTATACAAATGGAACATCAGGCAGGAGTAATTTTATATCTCCCCATAACCAGGGCGTAACATGATCAACATTGCCATTATCGATCAGAATGATACCTACCGCAAAAGCCTGAAAACCATACTCGAACAGGTTGAAGGTTTTAACGTAGTGCTCGACAGCAGAGATTCCTTTTGCCTTAAAGACGCTGACGATATTACAATTCAGGTGTTACTGATTGACAATAGTCCCGGGAGTGTGAAATGCGCAGAACAAATTGCCGAAGCTTCGAAGAATCATAAATTCTTAAAATCACTTATACTGGTCATGTATAAAGATGAACTTAACATGGTTTTTGACGAGACGAATGTTATACTTAAAAGTGCATGTAAGAACGAGTTTGTGAACCGTATAAAAACATTGATGGTCTCATGATTTACATTGTAGGAGAAACAGGATTTGAAAGTAAGATGGACTTTAACGTATTTACCACGAATGAAACAGCCCTGCCTGAAATAGAATTTGTTCACAAGTTCCTGCCATGGAACATAGATCTGGATAGGGGATTGGAAATAACATAAAATCATATAATGATGGATCTACAGGTCTTTGAAACCGTCTTTGCTTTTACAATCGTTGTTTTGCTCTGTTTGCTGCTACGAAAACTATCGATTATAAGACCCGAGGACAACATGGTTTTTACCAAACTGCTGACTCAGGTAGTGCTTCCTGCTGTCATTTTCCTTCAATTATCTGCTACTCCGATAAAAAGCGGGCAGTTTTTGCTTGTATTTGCTGTTTTCGTTGCAGGCGTTTTATCCATGTTGTTGGCTTATATTGCCGGGCGTATGCTGCGGTTATCGAAACCAAGGATTGGCGCCTTAATGCTCACATCTTCCTTTGGTTCGTCAGCGTTATTAGGGTACCCGTTTATTGCGTTCTCGTTTCCAAACAATCCTGAGGCCATTGCCGATGCAGTATTATTAAGTGAATTGGGGGTTGGATTACCCATGTTTTTGCTGGGGCCAGCCATTGCCATTTATTTTGGAAACCGATCGGAAAGTTTTAATCTTAAAAACACCTTGGTCTCGTATTTCCGATCTCCTATTTTCATAGCAATAGTATTGGGTATTACAGTTTCTTTTATACCATTCGACCGGCATAATAATTTTGTTACACCCTTTTTCGAGGCATTTAAAATGATCAACGGGGCTTTGTCGATACTGGCATGCCTGATCCTATCACTGAATCTGAAACTTATCCCGCTTAAAGGCATTATCCCCTTATTTATTATTTCAGCCTTAATCCAAATGTGGTTTCAGCCATTTATTGCCCATACGCAGGCAAACCTTTATGGCTTGACCATTTTACAAACGCAGGTTCTCGTTTTAATCAGTTCAATGCCTTCAGCCGTTCTTGGTCCTGTGTTTGCAAGCCGCCACGATTGTGCACCCGAAACGGCATCGGCCCTGGTTATGGCACATATTGTTCTGAGTATAGCAATGATACCGGTGGTTTTTTATTTGATCGGATAAATGTTTAGGGGTCAACAATCAACTATGCAGATTCAATTTCTTTAAAGTCCTGAAAAGTATGAGCCGATACCGTTAAGTTAACAAATATAAAATGGAGCACAGATCTAACGGATTTTCAACCGCGGGTTAAATCTGAGTAAATATAATAATCATAAATCAGCGTTGCTTGCATCAGCGTCATCAGGTTCCAATTCTAAACGACATTGAAATATAAACTCATAAAAAGATAATACTATGAAAGTCAGAAGCATGGTTTCGTTTTTCCTGGCCACGATAATAATATCATTTGGCACTTTCAGGGTTTCTGCACTAAACTTAACTGACACGGTCAATATCCCGCAAATAACCATCGAATCGCTGAATGGATTTGGTCCTTATACCATAGGCACTTCGCGGGACAATTATTTTATGGCTTACAATTTGCCCACAAACACTACAAGCATTACTTTCAGGATGATTGATGAGAATGGTCAGCAAATAAATAATTCCTCCATAACACAAGGCTATAATTTAGAATCGGCCTTCTGGGAATTTGAATCCGACACAATGAATTTGCCCCTGTCGCCGCGATTAAACGTGGAAGTACACTATCAAACCGACAGTGTGGCCAATTATTACATTCCTTACATCGTATACTGCGACACTCTTTCTTTTGAAGCCAGCAGGGGCTGGGGGCCATTTATCACCAACAACTACACCCGAACGGACACTTCCTGGCACAACGTTGCCCCAATACCGAATACCTTTAGCCTGAAAAACCTGCCGCCAAGAACCGAAAGGGTTAAGTTTACTATATTTTCAGTCGATTCGCTGTCAATTGATTCATCTCTTGTAATTGCACCAACCGGCCACTATCTCGACTCGGCACTATTTCAAAATGTCAGGATGGATTTGCTGCCGCTTAAAACAAGGTTTATTGAGGCAACTTCATTTTGCGAAGGCGGCCCTTCGGATGGAGTAATTCAAAATAAAGAACTAATTATTTTACCACAGAAACCCAAATTGGTGTGCAAAACCGATTTGGGTGTCTATCATGATTCGATCCCGCAATTTACCCAAAACCAGACAGGTGGACAGGCCATAATGGTTGACACCAATAAATACGCCCAAATCCAGAATGGGCCGGGGATTTTTAACCCTATCATTTCGGGGGTCGTTTACAAAGGCCCTTATAGTTTCGATATTATCGAGGGTCAGTTTACAGTAGAAACCTGGCTGCAAATTAATCCTAAACTGAATAGCCAGTCACTTGGTATTATGGATATTATGTCGGTCGACTCACTTTGGACAATTTCAATTAGCAGGATAAATGGCGGCACTTCTCTTTATTTTTATTCGATGGCTGGAGGAATTCAGCGACAGTTGGTTTTAGCAAATTTTTCGGGTGCAAATATTTCCGGATGGCATCATGTTGCATATACTTTTCAGTTTGATCAAAGTACATCATCGTTTATAGTAAAGGTATATTGGGATGGGAAGCAGGTAAATCCAGACAATGTGGCAGTTGATGTGAATGAATTTCTTACTATCGCTCAGCAAATCCCATACAAAAACAACATGCGAACCAAGCCGCTTATTATCGGACAAATGAATGCTAAGGTGTTTTCGTTGAGGGTTATCTCTGCCATGGACGAAATCAGGGTATGGAATTATGCCCGGTCGGCAACGGAAATCAAAAGTAACTACAAAAAACCTGTTCTTCAGGATTTGAGTTTGACCGGTTACTGGAATTTCGATGACCTGCGGAACCGCCTGAAAATCGTTTCCGACGACAGCTACGCCAACAACACCGGTACCATCGAAAATGGTGCATGTTTTATTCCGGAGGCCATTGATATACAGGATTTGAACGATACGATAATTCTTACATCGAGTAATAAACTCTCCGATTCGATACGATTTAGCCTTTATGATACTCACAACAATTTGCTTTATTCAAAATTAATAAAACCAGTAGGTGGCAAATTCACTTTTCCTTACGATTTATCTTCAATTTCATACAAAGTAAGCCATTTAATCACCCGCGAATATTTCCCCGGGGTTGCCGACAGCGGTTTTATTACCTCCTACAATGTTTCCGTAACTCCCCCAATTCCAATTGCCACGCCCAAGTACAACTGGAGCAGTTTTTATCAAAGCGACAATCCATATGATAAAATAATGAACTCCATTGATGTTGCCGGACTCCCGTCGGGTTCGTTCAAAATTGTATGTGGCCTTAAAAATGGTAATTCCTATTTCGATACTCAAACCTTTACCCAAAACAGCGTTCCTTACCAATACTCGCTTAACCTGAACGGAACTGACAACTATATTCAAACTTCCCAGAAAATTTCGTGCCCGACTGATGCAAACGTTTCTTTTTATTTCAACACCACGTCCAAAGATGGAGGGGTTTTGTTGGAGTTTAGCCAAGCCCAGAATGGCGTTGGCAGCACCAGGAATGAAAGGATTTTTATGCTGGAAAAAGATGGTTCGATACGTTTTCAGGTGAACAGCGGAACTGTACTATATGGTGAACATGCATACAACGACGGGCAGTGGCACAATGTTTCCGTGCAATTCGGATCCTTAATGGCTAATTTATATATTGATGGATCTCTGGTTGACCATAAATACATCGGGTATTTGACCGGCTACGATGGTTATTGGCTAATTGGCCGGAACCATGCAGGCAAAACAAATGAAACGGGCGCATTGGCCGAGTTTTATAAAGGCTCATTATCCGAAATTTATGTTTTTCAGCATGGTAAAATGCAGGGTGAAACCCTGTACCGGCTTGATGATGGGCAAGGTTCAACTGTTTTGGACTCAAAAGGCAGCAACCATGGTACTTTGAGCGGCGGCATGCAAAAGTGGGTGAAGGTTAACCGAAATCTTTCGTACATCACCTGGCAAGGAAACATGGTAAACAAGGCTCCTGGCACCTACACCTTTTTTGTCAACCTTTTTTATGAAGGCGGGCCGGCAAACGGGATTTATTATCCTGTTGGTCATTTCATTATCAAAGACCCTTTGCCCGGGTATAATTTTAACTATAATTTCAACCAAGGCATCGGCTATTTTAACGAAGGCGTTGCGCTTACCAATCTCATCATGTTTAATACAAATTATACCTTGAAAGGCACATCAAAATGGAAAGAAGATTTCCTGCAAGGTGTTTTTCTGTCGCCATCGCACGAGGTTATCAAAAAATCAATTTTCGCCTATACTCAAACCAATCAGGATTTTATGCTGAGCTTCGATATGGGCGATGCGCCTCCCGGTAGTTATTTTAGTTTCCAGAACGGTTATATTACAACCACCGGCGACACATCGGTCCAACATACTTTTTCGGTACCTGTTTATATCAACCAAATGATTGCCCCAACGGTTTCCGGCGATTTAGGCCCATTTTTACAGGCCATCGCACCTGGGGTTATGGTACAGGAAAACACGTTCACTATTGCCACCGAAGAATTGGACGACATGAACAAGGTGATTGGTAAGTTTTATGATAACTCCGGCCAACTTTTAGCCCAAACTCCTGCCATCAAACTTAACGACACCACCTGGCACCTGACTTACGACATGGGAAAACTCCCGCCACCCCAGGCCAATCTGAAAGTCGAATATTATCTCGGACAATTTCCTGACCCTGCACTAATCGAAGGCCCCTATCAGATTACAATCCACAAAACACGTCCACGCTGGTTCGATTTTATTGCTGACACAAGTTTTCATAGTGTGACGGAGAGCGGAGATTTGGTTACATTTTCGCTTGAAACATATTTTGGCGAGGATAAAGGCGTTACTTCCGGTGGCGATGGGTGGAAAATTCCTGAAGCTATTCCTTTTTTTGGTGGAACTGAAGTGTCAGGTGTTTCAACTTCTGCGGAAGCATTTTTAAAATTCACCAAGTCAACAAATAAACTTGAACTCAACCAACCTCCTCTGCTCAAGCAGAAGTTAGTAACATTCAGATTGGGGCCACCTGAAATAGTAAATTTCAATTTTGCCAATAATTCAAGTAATTATTATTATTTAGACGAAAACAACGATTTATTTGCCTCTCAAAACAACGCTACAAGCGTGGCAGTGAATTTTAGCGCCACCCGTGTAGTAAACAATCC
>CAISRK010000469.1 GCA_903887815.1 uncultured Bacteroidales bacterium
GCTTTAATTGCTTTCAATTTGAACCTGCGTGCTCAAAACTCTATATATAGGTGGGCCGTTGGAGTAAATTGGCAATTTGAAGATTTCAACACTGTGCATCTCAGTGTACCTGATCAATTCAAGTATACAAAATGGCAAGGATATAAATTCCCTTCAGCTGTTTCAGTAGGCAGAGTGCTTAATCCTTCATTCAACCTTATTGGGCAATTTGGGATCAGTAAACTCGAATTAGACAGGATGCAATCGATAGGACAACCTTTAAGCAGCGATAAATTCTGGACAGGCGACCTAAACGTGGCCTATAAATTCGCAAACGGTTATATCCTGAAAGAAGATTGCTGGTTCGATCCCTATATCTATTTAGGGCTTGGCGTATCAGGCATTAAAGATAAAAGCGTTGATAAAACTACATATTTCAAACAAGTTACCGGAGTTGGTTTCAATTTCTGGCTTACACAAAATGTTGGTTTGAATTTCCAGGGAGCCTACGATTATATGATTGCCCCTAAATTATCAACAACCAACGAAAAACGTGATGACTACATGCATTATACATTCGGTGTTAAATTCCGTTTTGGTGCAAAAGATACTGATGGTGACGGTGTAAAAGATTTTGAAGATCTATGCCCTGAAACACCTGGAAAAGTAGAACTTGCTGGTTGCCCTGATAAGGATAACGATGGTATTGCTGATAAAGATGATGCCTGCCCGGATGTAGCCGGAAAACCTGAATTCAAAGGTTGCCCCGATACGGATGGTGATGGTATAATCGACAGCGAAGATGCTTGTCCTACAGTAGCCGGTTTAAAAGAACTCCAGGGATGTCCTGACAAAGACGGTGACGGTATTGCTGATAAAGATGACAGATGCCCGGATGTTGCAGGAAAGAAAGAATTCAAAGGATGCCCCGATAAAGATGGTGATGGCATTCCTGATATTGATGACACCTGCCCGGATGTAAAAGGTCTTGCTCAATTCAAAGGCTGCCCTGATACCGATGGTGACGGAATTGCTGATAAAGATGACAAATGCCCGGATGTTGCTGGTATAGCTGCTAACGGAGGATGTCCTGAAGTTAAGAAATTCGAATTCTACAAGGTGGTTTACTTTGCTTCAGACAAAACCGTGATGATAACAAAATACACCAAAGATCTTGACGAAGTAGTTACAATTATGAACGACCACGCTGATGTTAGCGTTTCAGTTGAAGGTTATGCTGATTCACAGGGACCTGACCAATACAACCTGAGACTTTCGGAAAAACGTGCTGATTACGTTATCAATTATCTTGTAAAGAAAGGTGTTGCTAAAGATCGTCTCGTTAAGAAATTCTTCGGCGAAGCTAATCCTGCTGCTGATAATAAGACTGCTGAAGGACGTGCTCTCAACCGCAGGGTAGAAATAAAGACCGTTAAATAATTAACGTAACATAAATACAGAAGAGGCTAACCAATGGTTAGCCTCTTTTTTTTTATCCAACCAGGCCGGAACGGCTAAGTCAATTGTTTGCGCATTCATACAGGTCCTCAAACCCGGGAAAAGTCATTATTAAGATAACAGGCGCCCGTCTGCCTGCAGGCAATGAAGAATTCGTTTTTTAAAATTTAGACATGTCATATGCCTGGTTTCCAGCATATGTGATATTTCTGATGCCGGCAGGGACGGGGAACCACAGACTCTATAAGCTATTTCAAAAGCCAGAGGCAGTTCTATCCTGCAATGATGGAAAATCGTATTTGCCATGGCTGATTCATCCTTTTTACACCGGGTGCACCTGCGCGAAAACGGCGTTCGGCCCTGACAATAATTCCGGCTGCCACAATTCCGGCAAACAAATCCCTCAGCCCATTTGGCGTTAGCCAGTATAGCCAGGCATTCCTCCCGGGTACTGAATGCAACCTTATACTGCTCAATATTCAGCTGGCCAATTAATTCCTTCAGGTTTACAATTCTTTGACCTTCCATGCGTTTACTTTATTGTTTTGAAATCCATTACTCTGACAAAATTTCAGTGGCACGATAATTGTTGACAAATCTACAAATATATAGTGATATTTATGCGCTATATTTGAAATATAATATATCTTTGTACCTTTATCACTGAATTCATTCTTAAAAACTAAAACATGAAAAATACACTCACCGGATTAGTTTTCCTCTCAATAGTCTGGCTAAGCAGCTGCGGAGGATCGGCTTCATCCGAAAACATTACAGCAACCGCTGTAACACAAAATATCCAGGCTGATAAAACCATCACAAAAACCGGAGATCCTGCAACAGAGCCAGAAAAAATCAATGAAACGGATGGCGGTACAGTTGTCATAATGACAAAAGCCATGTTTCTTGCGAAAGTATATAACTACGAAAAAAACCCGAAACAATGGAACTATATCGGTGACAAACCATGTATTATCGACTTTTACGCAACCTGGTGCAGACCCTGTAAAATGGTTGCACCTCTCATGGAGGAATTTGCCGCAAAGTACAAAGGGCAGATCATTATATATAAAGTCGACACCGACCAGGAACGTGAGCTGGCCCAGTTTTTTGGCATCAGGAGCATCCCAACCATGTTCTTTTGTCCGGCCAAAGGCGACCCTCAGATGACCCAGGGCGCGCTTGATAAAGAATCGTATGAAAAAATTATAAACGAAGTATTACTGAAGAATAAATAAAAGTAAAACCTTACATAAAATTAACAAGAATGGAACATTTAACAAAAGATACTTTCCTCGAAAAAGTTTTCAACTACGAAAAAAACCAGGAATGGAAGTTTGAAGGCACCTTGCCTTGTTTAATCGACTTTTACGCCGATTGGTGCGGACCCTGCAAAATGGTTGCTCCTATCCTGGAGGAATTGTCGACGGAATTTGAAGGCAGAATCAACATCTATAAAGTTAATACTGAGGTTGAGCAGGAATTGGCCTCCGCTTTCGGTATTCAAAGTATTCCGTCACTGTTATTCTGCCCGAAGGACGGAAAACCGCAGATGGCAATGGGAGCTTTGCCAAAGCAGGCAATGACTGACGCGATCAACGAAGTACTATTGGCTTCCAACTAGATTTATCACTCTATGCAGCCAGGCTAGCGGATGAAGGGCAGTTATTTCGACTGCCCTTTTTCTTTTCATTACTTTTGCATAAAATCAGCCCCCTTGAAAACTGTTCTACTCTCTACAGCCTATCTGCCACCGATTTCATGGATGGCTTCGGCAATAATTTTCGACTCGGTTGAAATTGAGCTGTACGAAACTTATCCGAAACAGACCTACCGGAACAGGAGTGTAATAGCAGTATCAGGAGGGGTTCTGAACCTTACCGTTCCCGTTGTGCGGGTTGAGGGCAATCATACAACAACAGGCAACATTGGTATAGATAATTCGACAAACTGGCAGCAGCTGCATTGGCGCTCGATTATGAGTGCATACAATAAAGCACCTTATTTCTTGTACTACCGCGATCAGTTTGAACAGGTATACCGGAAAAAGCACACCCATCTGATCCGTTTGAACCAGGATTTACTCGAAATAGTTTTTAAGTCGCTTAAGATTACCAAACCGGAGTTTAAATTTACTGAACAATATGATTTTTCGCCGGTTAGCCGGGATCTGCGTAATTATTTTCACCCAAAAACCAGGCAACAACCACCAGGAAATTATAATTCCGAAAGGTATATCCAGGTATTTGAAGATATGAACGGATTCATCCCTGATTTAAGCTGCATCGATCTATTGTTTAACCTGGGACCTGATGCCTTACCTTACCTCTTAAAGTATCACCTGATTCACCAGTAAGCTATTGCCCTGCAGGATACTCAATTCGTATATGGTAAATACTCAGTAATTTCTTTTTTATAATTTTCTTGATGGTTGTAATGTCCTTTAATGTAAGAGGTGAATTCTTGAATTGCCGGTCTTCCATTTGATTATCAATAAGGCGTTCAACAAGGTCGCTGACCTGCCTTTCGGTAGGAGCTTTAAGCGAACGGGAAGCAGCTTCGATGGAATCAGCCATCATAAGAACCGAAGTTTCCTTGGAGTGCGGTACAGGTCCCCTGTAGCGGAATGAAGATTCATCAATAGGGGCATCACCAACCTCTTCTTTATACTTATTGAAAAAATACTGGGTAAGACGAGTTCCGTGATGCGTCCGGATAAAATCAATAATGGCTTCAGGCAGTTTATGAAGCCTGGCTTTTTCAATCCCACGTATAACATGCCCGGTTATGATTCGGGCACTTTCTTCGTACGAAAGATCATCGTGCGGGTTTATTCCTACAGTCTGGTTTTCGATGTAGTACATAGGCATATCCATCTTGCCTATGTCGTGGTACAACGCTCCTGTGCGCGCCAGCAGCGAATTTGCCCCGATAGCACGTGCTGCTTCTTCGGCAATGTTGGATACAATTAAGGAGTGTTGAAAAGTGCCCGGCGATTTAATAGCCAACTCGCGGAGCAGGCTTGAATTGGTATCCGATAATTCGATGAGTGAAACATCGGTAATCATCCCAAAAATTCGTTCGAACAGGTATATAAGCGGGTACGAGAAAAGTGTCAGCAACGCGCTTATGCCGAACATAAGGAAATTGACACGGTTAAGCTGTTCCACCGAACCCTCCTGCATCAGCGTCATACCCAGATATATGATGGAATACGACAGCATAATCATCAGCGAGGTAAAGAAAAACTGCGAACGGTTATGGAGATGAACAACGCTAATAATTGTAATTATTCCTGTTATAAGTTGCATGAACAGGAACTCAAAACTATTAGGCACAAGAAATCCTAAAACAATGATGGTTATAATATGTACAAATAATGCAAGCCGGGTATCGTAGAACGTCCGAACGATAATAGGCACAAGACAGATAGGAACGGCCATGATGTAGTTTACATTCACCTTCATGACTAAAGTTGTAAACGAAACCATGAGTGTAATAAGTAGCAGTAGCAATACAATATTGCGGTTAACACTGTATATATCATGCCTGAACGTGAAAAGGAACAGTCCAAAAACAAACAAGGCCATTGAAATCAGGATCAGGCGGCCCAGAAGGATAATCCTGAAATTATACCCGGCTCCAGATTTTGACTCAAATTCAAGCCTGATTGATTCCAGTTGCTGGAATTTCGATTCCGTAACCAGGTCGCCCTTGGCAATAATCCGTTCCCCTTTCTGCACCATTCCACGTGTGATCGAAATGTTTGCAAGCGACTGTTCCTTTTGAATCTTTGTAAGTTCCTCGTCGAACATCACATTATGGGTTAGTGTCGCCTGAATCAACGGGAGTACCAATTTACCGTTAACACCCTGTGCTGTAGCAATGTTCATGAGTATGTATTCATTTGCTTTGCTTATTGAATACAAACTTCCAAAGGGCACGATCCGCGCCACATTTTCCTTCAGAACTGCTATTTTAAAATCCGGGCTTTTATTTTCCAGTTGCGGTACCATCTCTATTATTCCATGGGAATAAATACTGTCGAGGAGCGAAAATACAGCATTTATAGTAAGTTCTTTTTCGGCAGATGAAACTTGTCCTGCCCGATCCAAACGAGCCAGGAAATCACTCTTTGCATATTCAATCTTATCCGTTTCGAACCTGAAAAACAAGTAGGAATCAGCAAGGGCTGCTTTGCGCTCTTTTTGCAATTCGGATTGCTGCTTTAATACAGCAAAATCAAATGGCGCTATAAGATCATCATTTTGCCAGGGTTTTCCGCGCTGAAACTCATATTTGAACTTCCCTTCGCGGGGAAACAGGGCAAGCAGAATAACCAGTGCAATAAGGAATAACACTATTTTATTTACCTGGTAATAATTACGCCATTGTTTTTTTGTAAGTGTAAATTTCATTGCAGTGGAATAAAGCATACGAATATAAGAATTTTTGTTTTCGAACCATCATTTACTATCTTTGAATGCTTATTGAAGATGAATATTTTATTTTCAACACAAATGTAGCTTTACCTCTATATCAATGATTATGAACGCAATATGCACTTTAGCACAAATTCCTGTGCGTTCCGAACCATCGGACC
>CAISRK010000470.1 GCA_903887815.1 uncultured Bacteroidales bacterium
ACTCCCTGTATCAGATCAATATTTGCGCCAACCGTTTGCCAGGTTTGCCATCCCCCGGTAACAGGCACATCGAGGTACGCCGAAGCAGTTGCATTTCCCTGCGAATCAATCTGCTGAACTTGTATGCGGCCTGCAGCGCTGTTACAGGCAATTCTGGCCTCAAAGCGGTACCGGGTAGTTTTAATTACTCTTACACGGTAATCGAGATAGTCGCCGGCATTGGTGTAACCCAGGTCCTGTCCTCCGCCCACATCGGAACAACTTTCGAGCGCAAGGCCCTGGTTAAAGCTAAATGCTTCAGCTTCGATAAGCCCCGGTACCTGGGTATATATCGGAAGATTGTTTTTCACCTGGAGGTTAGTAAAACTTTGAAGTAAAGTTCCATCAGTTGCTTTGAGGTGCCCCTGCGAATAATTCAGCCTGATATTATCAATGTCAAATATCGGCTGGGTGAGACTGGCGATTAGCTGTCCGTGATTTTCAGTATTCAATTTCAGGCTTGCAAATCCGACCTGGCTTCCGTTAACTGAACAGGTAAAATCTGTTGTTTTAACTGTTGAATCAACAAGCATCTTGTTACAACTAAGGTAAATTAGTTCAGTCTGCAGATAAGTTTCGGCAAACATGGCCAGGCAAGGTACATCCTCAATTTTTTTACTCAAAAAAAAACCGACGGAATTCAGATTTACACCGCCTTTTTCGAAGTACACCCTTATTTTTTGCTGGCCTTTATACAGGATCACATTATCAAAAGTAAAGGTTGCCCATACCTGCGAGCCACCAGTAGCAGGAAGTGAAAGTGTTCCGCTTACATCGGCACCATTCACCATCAACCTGATTTTTGAAGCATCACTGGCAGTTGCATATCTTATTTCCACTTTATAAGCCGCTGATGAATCGACCCTGGCAGTATATTGCAGCCATTCGTTATCAACTGTCCATCCGACATAATTCACATTTGCCGACTGGCCGGGATCGTACGAACTACCGATATCAACTCCGTCGTTTCGGAATGAGGACCCGCTGTTCCAGGTAGTATTCGTTCCTGTGCTCACATGGTAATCGGCAATATCCGAATCGGAATAAGCTTTACCATAGCGGCCAAGATCGAACTCGGCTGCTTGTATCAGCCCTGGAATTACATGAGTGGAAAAAGGTTTTGTAGTGGAATCGATTACCTGCCTGAACATGGCATCGGTCACGTCTTTACGGTAGATGCAGTTTTCAATCCTGGCATTGGCAGCCATCTGCATAAGGGCATTGGTTGCAAAACTCACCGTGGGCGCAGTACCTCCGTTATTCCAGTAATTGAGCAATGACTGGTAATCGGCAGTTTTAACTATAGTAAGCGGATTCACGATGGAATTTATCTTTTTTAACGGCCACCAGGCCCAACCAATCCCGTTTTTCTCAACCAGCCGAATGGCATCGGTAAACCATGCGTTTGAATTTTCGCCTGATTCGCCCAGCCATATAGGTATCGTATACTGATCGCGCAAACCAACAATACCTGATATGGAACCCTGGTCGTTGGTCGACCAGTACTTATGGAAACTCAGTACCATGTTATTATCCCATGCCGGTAAAACGCCGTTGTAATTATTACCCCAGCAATTTCCTTCGATTATGATTATATGTTTTGTATCCACCTGGCGGATCACATTTGTAAGATCAATGTATAATTGCCGCAATGGGGCATTTGAGGTTTCGGAACAGCCATTTTGGTTACCACCGGAAGTAAAGCTCCAGTTGGGTTCGTTTATCAGGTCATAACCTCCCACCCAAGGCTCATTAGCGTACCTCTCAGCCAGTTTCCGCCAGAGGGCGATGGTTTTTGCCTTATTAAGATCATTCTCCCAGAGCGAAGGCTTTGCAGGGTTATAATCGCTGATGGCAGCATCCTTTCCCTGTCCGCCGGGAGCAGCATGCAAATCAAGTATTACATACATGTGGTTTGCTTTACACCAGCTAATAAGGCTATCGGTCATGGCAAAGCCTTTGTCGAGCCATGTATTTCCGCCAACAACAGGCTCATCTTCAATTGGCAAGGTATATAAATTATAGTGCATCGGCAGCCTCACCGAGTTGAATCCCCATGAAGCCAGTGAATCGATATCCCGTCGTGTACAGTGATTTGCATGCCATGCGTCGTAAAACGTCTGTGTGTTCATATCTCCGATTAGCGATCTGATTTTATCTTTCATCTGCCATTGCGTACCGGCGAACCCTCCCATCTCCATCATATAAGGCTCCTGCAGCATCCATCCTCCAAGCCCCATTCCTCTTAAAATTACTTCGTTGCTGTTTACATC
>CAISRK010000471.1 GCA_903887815.1 uncultured Bacteroidales bacterium
CATCATGGCAACTTACAAAACACCAGACGTTTACGTGGAAGAGATCCCGGTCTTTCCACCTTCAGTAGCAGAAGTTGAAACAGCTATCCCGGCTTTTATCGGCTATACCGAGAAAGCGAGGCGAAATGCTGATCTTGACCTGATTATTAAACCAACAAAGATCTATTCATTAAAAGAGTTTGAGCAGTATTTCGGCGGTCCGCGTACCGATGCTGTAGCGATATCAGTAGCAGCCGATCCGAATGGAGGGTTTACTACAACCGCATTTACCGAACCTGCCCTCCCCTACATGTTTTATTACAATGTAAAAATGTTTTTCGATAACGGTGGCGGACAATGCTATATTATTTCGGTAGGCACATACCAGTCATCTGGAACAATTGACCTTGCAGGTAATTCAGGAACTGATCCGGCAACGATGTACGGTCTGCAGGATGGACTGGGTGCCGTTGAAATGGAAGATGAGCCTACACTTATTGTTATACCTGAGGCAGTAAAACTCTCCGCTACTGATTATACTACACTGGTTCAGGCTGTTCTAACGCAATGTGATAAACTTCGCGACAGGTTTGCCATTTTCGACATTTTCGATGGTGATAAGAATCTGGACGAAGTTCCTTCAGGCGAAACCAGTTCAAGGCTGGTACTGAACCGCGGGTATTTCGGCAATAATTACCTGAAATACGGAGCCGCCTATTACCCCTTCCTGAAAACAACCCTCAACAACTATGTAGATGCAGGCGAAACGAACGTTGATGTGACCTACAGTGCAACAACAGCTGATCTGATTACATTTAAAAATACCAATACAGCCCTTTATAATTATGTAAAAACCGTACTGAAAGAGCACTATATAAAATTACCTTCCAGCGCAGCAATAGCCGGTGTTTACGCAGCTACCGACTCGAAACGGGGTGTATGGAAAGCCCCGGCAAATGTGAGCCTGGCCAATGTGATTGAACCTCTGGTAAAGATTGATTCCTTTAAGCAGGGTGCCTTGAATGTGGATGACACAACGGGAAAATCGATCAATGCAGTGCGTGCTTTTGCAGGTAAAGGAACCATGGTATGGGGAGCCCGTACTCTTGCCGGAAACGATAACGAATGGCGTTATGTACCGGTCCGCCGTTTCTTCAATATGGTTGAAGAATCCGTTAAGAAATCAACATACTGGGCAGTTTTTGAACCCAATGATGCAAATACATGGGTTAAAGTACGGGGTATGATTGAAAATTATCTTGTTCAGAAATGGCGCGACGGGGCATTGGCCGGAGCTACACCAAAAGATGCATTTTTTGTCAAATGCGGTTTAGGTGTTACGATGTCGGCCCAGGATATACTCGAAGGAAGAATGATAGTTGAGATCGGAATGGCAGCAGTGCGCCCGGCTGAATTCATTATTCTGAAGTTCATGCATAAAATGCAGGTATCCTGACAATTAAGTACCATTTACCAAACAAATTCTTAGATAAATCTTTAAAATCCAAATATAATGGCAGCACAATATCCTTTACCAGTATTTCACTTTACAGTGATGTGGGGCGGAACCCGAATCGGATTTTCGGAAGTTACCGGGCTTACCCAGGAAAGCCAGGCCATTGAGTACCGTGATGGTTCATTCCCTGAGTATTCCTCAATTAAAATGCCTGGACTGCGCAAGTACAGCAACATTACACTCAAACGGGGAATCATGAAGAGCGACAATGAATTCTTCAAATGGCTGAATACCATCAAGATGAATACTGTTGAACGCCGCGACCTGATTATCAGCCTGCTGAACGAAGAGCATGCCCCTGTTATGGTATGGAAAGCGCATAATGCATTCCCTGTTAAAGTCGAAGGCCCGCAACTTAAAGCTTCAGGCAACGAAGTAGCCATCGAATCCATCGAACTTGCCCACGAAGGTCTCGAATTAATGAACGAATAATGGCGAATTATTATCCACCGGTAGCTTTTCACTTCCGGGTAGAAGTACTCGGGCTTCCAACCAATGATGACGATATGCGTTTTTCGGAGGCTGGTGGGCTAACAGTTGAAATTCCTACCGAAGAACATGCCGAAGGAGGAGAGAACAGGTTTACCCAGAAATATCCGTTACGGCCCAAATTTGCCGAACTGCTGTTAAAAAGGGGACTGCTTAAAAATTCGGCCATTTCCGATTGGATCGTTCAATGCATCGACACCATGAACATTGTGCCGAAAAACATTGATGTGAAACTGTTGAATGAGAACCATGTTCCGCTCATCACCTGGCACATTATAAACGCCTATCCTACAAAATGGACCATTGGTGAATTTAACGCCTCACAGAATGCAATTGTCGTGGAAAGCCTTCAGTTCTGCTACCAGCGATTTTCAATTGATAAATCCTAAGCTATGCCAATTATAATTGATGAAGTTTCCGTAACAGTTGAAGTAACCAATCGCGATACCGGTGGCGCTTCTTCGGCCAATACGGCTGCCGAGGATAAACAGGCGATTATCAGCGAATGCGTTGAACGGGTGCTGGAAATTTTAAAACAAAAAACAGAACGCTAAACCATGAGTAACAGAGGAACACTCGAAAAACTGCTTATCAGAGCCTATACCACACCTGATTATTCGGGAAGGAAGATTGATGAGTTTGAGTCGCCTGTTAACCCTAACGAAATCACTGTTTCAGTTGAAATGGAGTATGACAGTTCGCAGGGATCGGGCACTACCAATAGCCGGATGAATTTCAAAAAGGTAAAAAAAGGCGACCTCACACTTACCTTCTTTATTGATGGAACCGGTGTGAGCGGCAGGTCGGTTGATGTGATGGCCAAGGTAAACAAATTCAATGCAGTTACCGGTTATAATGGCGACATTCACAGGCCCAACTACCTCATTATCATGTGGGGAACCACTGAAATAAAGCGTTGTGTTCTGAAAACGGCTTCAATAGTTTATAAACTCTTCAGCAACGACGGAGTTCCGCTGCGGGCGGTAATTACAGCTGTTTTCGCCCAGAACTCCGACGACCACTCGCGGGTAGCCCACGCCAGGGATGAATCGCCCGACCTTACCCATGTGAAAATGGTTAAAGCAGGCGACAACCTGCCCGCTCTTTGTTACGATGTATACGGCAATCCCGATTACTATCTCGATGTTGCCAATGCCAACCAGATCGCCGATTTCAGGAACCTTGTTCCCGGAACCAGGATTATGTTTCCTCCTTTAGAAAAATAGCTATGCCCGAAGAAAGGAATATACCGATTTCAGCACAACACCGCGAATTCACCGTGAAGGTGAACGACAGGGAAGTTGAGCGCAGTGAGCAGCTCCTGGGCGTTTACATCCAGAAAAGTGCCAACCGTATTTCTTCAGCAAAACTGATTTATCTCGACGGGGCAGCATCCTCCTCCGATTTCCCTTTGAGCAATTCCCCGGACTTTATTCCTGGTTGTACAATTGAAGTTTTGGCAGGCAGCGGACATGATCTTGTTACATTATTTAAGGGCATTATCATTTCCCAAAGCCTGAAAGTAAGGGAAACCACGGCTCCCCAGATGATAGTTGAATGCCGGCACAAAGCCATAGCACTGACAGTCGGAAGAAAGAATGCTTATTACTACGACCAGACGGATGCCAGTATAATTGAAACCCTCTTCGGGAATGCCGGTGTGGACTGTAGTGTTGAATCCACCACAGTAAATCACAGTCAATTGGTTCAGTACTACTGTACCGATTGGGATTTTATTGTGCTGAGGGCGGAAGCTAACGGGAAAATTGTATTTACGAATGGAGAACGGGTCGAAATAAAGGCAGCAGTATTAGGCAGCCGGCCTGTTTGCACATTGCTTTTTGGCTCGACCATTCTTGAAATGGACAGCGAAATCGAAAGCCGCTCACAATACGCAGGTGTTAAAAGTGTTTCGTGGGATGCTGCCCGGCAATCCATTGTCGAAAAGGATGCAGCAGACCCGCAGATAGCCGGTGCAGGGAACTTATCAATCAGCGACCTTTCTTCAACCATTGATCTCGATCATTTACGGCTGCAGCAAACATCAATCCCCGATACTGAAAGCCAAGCCTGGGCTAATGCGTACCGCATGAAATCGCAGCTAAGCAAAACTAACGGCAGGTTGAAATGCGAGGGAATTTCAACAGTAAATCCCGGCGATATGGTTACACTCAGTGGTGTAGGCGAACGATTCAACGGCGATGTTTTTGTAACCGGTGTCAGGCACGATTTCGACCTGGTACAAGGCTGGAAAACCCATATACAATTCGGAAATACAAATACCTGGTTTGGCGAAGAGCATAAAATCGAAGCTTCGAAGGCTGGCAGCCTGGTGGCCGGTATAAACGGCTTACAGATCGGTGTGGTGGTAAGCAATGAAGATCCCGAAGGTGAATACCGGGTGCGGGTAAGGATGCCGCTGATCGATAACAACCAGGACGGAACCTGGGCAAGGGTAGCCACCCTTGATGCGGGCGACAGCCGAGGAACTTTTTTCCGGCCCGAAATCGGCGACGAAGTCGTATTGGGTTTTATGGACGACGATCCCCGTTACCCGGTGATACTCGGCATGCTTCACAGCAGCGCCAAGGCAGCTCCTCTAGAGGGATCCGACGACAACCACGAAAAGGTTTACCAGAGCCGGTCGGAAATGAAACTCTATTTTAACGACGACACAAAAGTAATACGCCTCGAAACACCGGCAGGGAATAAGATCACACTCAGTGAGGACGATACGTCAATAAAAATTGAGGATCAGAACAGCAATACAATTGAAATGACCTCTGAGGGCATTAAAATCCATAGTTCGAAGGCCCTGGAATTAAAAGCTGATACTGAAATAAAAATCGAAGCCGGAACGTCATTGGAAATAAGCAGTTCGTCAAGCCTTAAAGTGGAAGGAAGCGCGGGTGTAGAAATTTCGAGTTCAGGAAGTACAACCATAAGAGGAAGCACGCTGATGCTGAACTAGTTATTTGCTCTTGAGAAAATGAATTAAATATTTAAGAATAATGATTAACGATTTTTGATTTCAGAAGTAGTTCAGAATGTGAGATTTTAAAGCTTGGGAAATAGAAAATAGAAAATAGAAAATGGTAAAGGGTCATTCGTAAACACAAATTCTGTCACACTGAACGGAGTCGAAGTGCCAAATCACAAATCGTCATTCGTAAATCGCAAATCCCAAATCACAAATCAATATGCCTGCAGCAGCAAGAGTCGGAGATACAAGTAACCATGGCGGCACAATTACAGGACCGGGAGTACCTACAGTACTTATTGCTGGTATGCCCGCTGCCGTGGCCGGCGATATGCATGTATGCTCACTGCCTCCGCAGGGTCATCAGCCAACGGTAAGCCCTTTCCCGAATGGCAGCCCCACTGTATTAATAGGGGGAAAACCTGCACTTCGGATTACGGATACCTGCATTTGCGGTGCAATGGCAGCCGTTGGGGCACCTACAGTAATTATTGGATAATAACAGTAGATATTATGGACAGCAGCGAAAATAAAATCACTTACAATTCTTTCCTGGGTACAGGCTGGAGTTTCCCGCCTGAATTTCCGTTGAACAGCCCCGGGAATGTTGTGATGACCTCCGACGAGGAAGACATACAGGCAAGTTTGATCATATTGCTGGGAACAACCCCGGGTGAAAGGTTCCTGAACCCAAAGTATGGTCTCGATATGCACGAACTGCTTTTTGAACCCTTGAGCACCACCATGATTACGTTCCTCAAAGACCGTATCACAAATACAATCCTGATTTACGAACCGCGAATAAACCTGCTTTCTGTTGAACTGGATACCTCCGGAATCTATGAAGGCAGGATAGATGTACTCCTCGATTATGAAGTCCGTGGCACCAACTCAAGGTTCAACCTTGTCTATCCTTTTTATACGACCGACAGCAGCGAAGTACGGCGAACCGTTGATTTCAACAACCCATAAGATTATCCGGCATGAGTGAAAAGGACAACATAGAAAAGTTCCTGCAACGGACAGGACAGAGCCAGTCGCAGCGCATGCCTGCCTGGCTCGATGTGCATTTTGCCGACGTTGATGAACGAACTGCCGAAGACCTGATGCTGTTTGCAGGCAGGTTTGCGGAATTTGTTAAACATTACAACGATACTATCTCAGGCACTACGGATAACTGGAAAGATTTCTTTCCCTCCGGTAAAGATGAAATCCTGAAAATTCTTGAGCAAAAGGACGGAAAACTGACTCCTCACCTGGCTTTGTTCGTTTCGTTCCTCCAATTATACAAAGTACCGCAGGAAATCATTAACAAAATAACCGGGAGCCACCTCGATTTCTACTTTAAAGATGTACTTCACCTGGCAAAAAAGCCAGCCATTGCCGATAAGGTCCATACTGTTATTGAACTAAAGAAAAATGAAAACCCGATCGAAATAACCCCTTCGGTAGCATTCAGTGCCGGAAAGGATGATACAAAGGCTGAACTCCTCTACTACCCTACAGGAACAACCATCATCAACAACAGCACAGTCAGTTCCCTTTGTTCTGTATTTATTGATACCAGTGACAACGGAACTTTGCGATATGCCCCTGTGGCCAATTCGGCAGATGGAAAAGGTGAGAAATTTGATACCCCTGAGTCGAAATGGCCGGCTTTCGGGAATGAGAGCCTGCCTGAAGCAAGCATAGGTTTTGCACTTTCATCGCAAGTGCTCCGACTGAAAGAAGGAACCCGGAAGGTTATTTTAAACCTTGTTATTAACCCTGATTCCGAAGCTGATATTTCCATATTCGATAATGCATTCGAGGCGATTATTACGGGCGAAAAAGGCTGGATAGGCCCTTTAGGTCTTACCCTTGAAACCGGGAAAGAAGATGAAATAAATCTGAGTTTCACAATCAGCCAGGCAATGCCTGCCATTGTGAATTTCAGCAGCAAGGTGCATTCGGCAGGTTTCGATGTAGCAACCCCGGTTTTGCAGGTAATGTTAAAGAAAGACAATACAGGCAATGGGTACAACCTCTTTAAAGATATTGAAATAAATTCAGTAAGTATCCAGGTAGAAGTCTCCGGATATAAGTCGCTCCAACTGCGGAATGACCTCGGCAACCTGGATCCTAAAAAAGCCTTTATGCCTTTCGGGCCGCAACCGGTTACAGGATCAAAGTGGATCTTAGGCTGCGACGAAGCTCTTTCAAAATCGCTCAGCGAGATTTCCATCGACCTGAATTGGAAAGATGCACCCGCGAACTTCAGCAACAGGTATGCAAATTATACAACAGGCGTTAACAATCCATATTTTAAAGCCGCAGCATCTTTCGAGGATGGCGGTGACTGGACAATACTAAATTCCCCGGTACAACTCTTCGAAACAACAAATGCTTCTGCAGCACACAGTATCCTATTCAGCCGTATTGCCAAACATAAGCCGGCTAAAAGAGGAAGGTGGCTCCATTATGATAATTCACTTCCTGTCCGCAAATTGACAACAACTTCAAAAAAGGAAACACCCCTCGTTAAAAGGCAGGAAGAATTAAGAAACAGGCAGGAGCTGCTGAAAGATGAATTGCATTTAACCCAGATCCGGACTCCCGATCCCGGAATTATTACGCTGGTTTTAAAAACCGGCTTCCTGCAGGAGGAATACCGGAAACTAAATACCGAGAACATTTTAAATTTCAGCAAAAGCCCTGAAGGAACAACGATTACACTGATTAATGAACCCTATATTCCCGTAATACAGGAAATATCAATATCGTACAAAGCACAGTCGGACATGGCTGTTTTATCCATAGTTGACCAGGATCATTACATCAACGATGATATTCAATTTCATCACGTAGGGTGCTTCGGGCAGATGCGGGAACACGCCTGGCTACGCAATAGTTCGGCTGCAAAAGGTGATAAAACCGTTTTCCTTCTTCCCAGGTATACCGGCGAAGGCGAACTGATGATTGGATTACAGAATCTTTCAGCCGGCGAAAGCGTGAGCATACTCTTCCAGGTAGCCGAAGGCAGCGAGGAACCATCTCTTCTGGCCGAAAAACCGGTATGGTCGGTGCTTTCGGATAATTTCTGGCATCCGCTCGATACCGAAAGCGTTGTTCTCGACACTACGAACAGGTTCCTGTGCAGCGGGATAGTGAAATTTGTTATTCCTTCCGATGCCACTACTCAAAATACACTTATGCCTCCCGGTCTTTTATGGCTCAAAGCATCGGTCTCTAAAAATACAAAAGCCTGCTGCAAGTTACTCGATGTGCATGCAAATGTCGTCGAAGTCAGTTTCCGGGACAATAATAATGATCCTGCGCACCTCAATAAATCTCTTGAAAGCAAAAGAATAACAAAACTTAAGGATAATATTCCTGCCATAAAAAGCATTTCCCAGCCTTATTCATCTTTTGGAGGAAGGGCTGTGGAAAACGACAGTACCTTCTATACCCGCGTTTCCGAAAGGTTGCGTCATAAAGACCGCTGCATTTCACCCTGGGATTACGAACGAATGGTACTCGAAGAATTCCCGGCAGTGCATAAGGTAAAATGCATTCCCCATGCGGCTTTCATACCTGCAAAAAATTCGTATTGCTGGTATGCCCCGGGCAATGTGGTTATTGTTGTAGTGCCCGATATGAGAAATAAAAATGCCGTTGATCCGCTCAAACCCAGGCTCGACAGCAATACATTAAGCCTTATAACCGACTTTGCAAATGAACATTCAGGCATGCAGGTGAAAGTTAAAGTCAAGAATCCTGAATACCAGAAAATCCAGCTTCGTTTCAGCGTGAAATTTCACAAGGGATTTGAGTTCAATTACTACAGCAATGAACTGAAAGCAGCAATAAAGGAATACCTGACACCCTGGGCTTATGAATCGGGTGTGGATGCTGAATTTGGCGGGAAAATATATAAATCGGTCCTGCTCAACTTTGTGGAAGAACAGGAATACGTTGATTATGTTACCGACTTCAGGCTGACTACCCTTGAGGCAGGCAGCCTTGTATATACCAATGCGGAAGATGTTTTGCCGTCAACACCCGACTCAATATTTGTTTCGGACGACACCCATCTCATTTATGAAATAAAATAGACCACAAATATGAATCCCGGCTATGCTTACTGAATTGACAATACCTAAAAAGCAGAAGAAAGTGGCGGCTCTCGATTACAGGCAGTTGTTTGCCGAAGGGCTGAAGCATGTTCAGCAACTGGCCAGCCGCATCTGGACCGACTACAACGTCCACGACCCGGGTATTACAACCCTCGAACTGCTTTGCTATGCACTTACCGATCTCGGCTACAGGGCTTCGTTTCCGGTTAAAGACCTGTTTGCAACCGCTGATGATAATGCTGCAAATATGGCTGCATCGTTTTTTACAGCCCGGAAAATCCTTACGAACCGCCCGCTCACCCATGCCGATTACCGCAAACTGCTGATCGACCTGCCGGGAATAAAGAATGCATGGTTCGAACCGGTTGAAAAACACTTTTATGCAGACACAATTAAAGGTGAACTTCTTCGCGAAAAACCTGATCTTGATGGTATTGAAGAGGTATCAATTGCAGGTTTGTACAAGGTACTCCTCGACTATGATAACACGGTTGATACAACCGCTAAAAAAACCGAATTGCTTGCCCTGGCTGAAAAAACCGTTATGGCCAACCGTAACCTGTGCGAAGATTTTGTTAATTTTTCGGGAGTCGAAACCCAGTATTTCGTCCTGTGCTGTGAACTTGAAATTGCACCTGATGCCGATGCATCAAAAGTAAAAGCAGCACTTTACTATTCCATTCAGCAGTACCTGGCTCCTTCGGTTAAATTCTACACGTTGAGCCAGATGCTTGAAAAAGAAAAACCCGGCGGAATGAAATACACTCCCGAAGATATTTTTAACGGCCCGGCGCTCGACAACGGATTTATCGATAATACCGAACTCAGTAATGCCAGCCTGAGGAGCGAGATCCGCCTTTCAGATATCATCAGCATCATAATGGACATTGAAGGAGTAGTTGCTGTTCATAATATTGTTATCGGGCCAAAACCTGACGATCCGGAAGAACCCTTTGTACCCGTCGAAAACAAATGGATAGTTGAAGTTCAGCCTGGCAAAAAAGCCTTACTTTCTGAGGATTTCCTGTCGGAAGCCAATACCGGAATAAAATTTTACAAACGGAATATGCCGGTGGTTGCCGATTTCACACAAGTATGGAACGAACTGCTGAAACTTTACAACGCCGAAAACTATGCAATTCCTGCAGGTACCCTGCACGATTTCCCTATCCCGCTTGGAAATTTCAAAAACACGAGCTCGTATCATTCATTCCAGAATCATTACCCGGCCGTATATGGCATCGGCGAGGCAGGGCTTGAGGCCAATGCCGGTGATCTTCGCAAAGCCAAAGCTTACCAGTTGAAAGCCTACCTGCTCTTTTTCGACCAGGTAATGGCAAACTTCTTTTCCCAGCTTGAAAACGTGAGGCAGCTGTTTTCGATGGATCCCGATGTAAAACAAACCTATTTCCACCAGGTTGTAAAATCATTCACTGAGTACGATAAAATTTATGCTGGAAGCAATTTCCTCCAGAATATTACCAGCAGTGCCGAAGGGACGAATATCCAACTCGAAAGGCGTAACCGTTTCCTCGATCACATGATTGCCCGTTTTGCCGAACAGTTTACCGAATTTGCCAACACCATGTATTCCGCATTCGGTTCTGACCCTGAAACACTTATACAGATTAAATGCGATTTCCTTCAGCAATACTCCGAAATCAGCAGCGAACGATTGCTTGCATACAATTATTCTCTGAAGGACGAGGCTTCGCTTTGGAACAGTTTTAATGTTTCAGGCTTCGAACGCCGGATTGCCAAACTACTAGGGATCACCAATTATACAAGACGAAACCTGGCAAACCTTCCCTATGAACTATACAGCGAACTGGACAAAACCCCGGGCGATGAATTCCGGTTCAGGATAAAGAACAAAGATACCGCCAAGATACTGCTGAGCAGTAGTGCTCACTACCTCACGCATGAACTGGCATGGGCAGAAATGAAAAACACCATTCATTATGCATCCTTTCAATCAGGCTACCAGCGAAAAATCACCACTCCGACAGGTACTGAACAGGTAAAACATTATTTCAACATAGTGAATCCTTCGGGGGAAGTAATTGCCAGGAGAATTGAATATTTCCTGTCGGAAACCCTCATGAATAAAGCAATTGACGATATCATGACATACCTTCAGGAGAATTTCAATTCCGAAGGAATGTTCCTGATCGAAAACCTGATGCTTCTGCCTGTCGAGAAAGAGGACCCTTTCCTGCCCATCTGTAAAGCTACTGAACTCGAAACCTGTTCCGGCTATGATCCTTATTCCTACAAGGTTCATATCATACTGCCGGCATTTGCTGGCCGGTTCAGGAATATGGATTTCAGGAATTTTGCCGAACAGCTTATCCTTGAAGAAACCCCGGCGCATATTCTGCCAAAGATTTGCTGGATCAGTTTCGAGGATATGGCCGTTCTAGAAAAGCATTACCAGGAATGGATCAGTCTTAAAGCCGGTGCCGACACTGCCGACAGAACCACCAAACTACAGGAATTTATTAAAGCACTCTTTGAAGTAAAAAACACCTATCCTACTCAATCGCTTTTCGAATGCGATAGTGAACAGCCCAAATTTATTCTTGGACAAACTACTTTAGGATCAATAGAAAAAAAGTAATCAAAAGAGCTAAAAATCATTTGTTATGATACCCATACTCAAAACTTTGGACCAGATTTCAACCAACTATACGGTTTTCGAGAAAAACCAGGTGCTAAGCGCTTCACAGCTCAACAGCCTGTCGGAATACTTCGAGGATCAAACCCGGTTAAGCCGCACATTGCTCACAGGTGTCGGCATAGTTTGCGGGCTGAAAGCCTCAGCGGTCCGAAGTTTGATACGTGTAACACGGGGAACCGGCATCACAACGGATGGCGACCTGATATACCTGCCTCAGGACTGCACTTACCAGAGCTATAAAGTTTACGATGAATCCAACCCGGTATACCCGCCGTTTTTCACTGAAAAGAAAATGATACCTGTTTTTGAACTGAGTTCCGAAAAGGCTGGCAAACGGCTTACATCACTCACCCAGTTTAGCGAAAATACAGGATATGCATTTTCGGATATGGTTGTGGTGGTGTATATGGAAAGCTATATTTACGATCCGGATATCTGCTCCGATACCGATTGCGACAACAAGGGCCGCGAATTGCGCAATAACCTGAAGGCTTTGCTTATCCCAAAAGCCTTCATCCTGAACCTGCAGACATCCATCACAACTCCTGCAACCGCATTTGGCGGACTGGATGAGATAGTCATAGGGCGGCCTGTTTTTACACCGGCAATCACTTCAACCAATCAGCTCGCCGATCTTTACAGGTCGGTATGCAGCGAATTGGATAAGCGAATTGAAGTTTCGCTCGAAAGTGTAATAAAAAACTGTTCTTTCTTCCTGAAGGATATTTTCCCGGCCAACCCACTGAAAACCTGGATCGAAAGGCTTAGTGAAGTTCGTTCACTTTATCAGAAGACCGATATCGGGATTCAATATTATTATGATTTCCTGAAGGATCTGGCCGAAACCCATAACCAGTTTTTCCACCTTATTTTCGGCGACAACACCATGTGCTGCCCGTCGCACGAACTGTTCCCGAAACACCTTTTACTGGGTAACCTTAATCCGGTAAAGAACTCGACCGAAAACCGTACCGGTTTTTATCCATCCACTGTGTTGAGCCAGTCGAAGGGAGATATTGAACATGCCAGGTTCCTGATGCAGAAAATTGACGCTATGATATCTAACTTCAAGGTACAGGTGCAAAAAACACCCGATATCAGGATAACGCCAAGCCAATCGGAAGAATCGGTGAGTGAAGAACGGGCAATACCTTATTTCTACCAACTCAGCCAAAGCACCCCAATATATAATTATTGGAACTACCGGCTTACTGCCCGAAAAATGGGAGCCTACAATTATTCGTACAATGCCACCGAATACCAGGCCAGGGGAGCTGCAGCCAACCCGCTGGGATCAGGCATTGGCAAGTTTCCTTTCTTCAGGATCGAAGGACATGTTGGGGTTGACATTATCAAGGCGCACGCCATTATTGAAAAGAAGATCGTTGAAATGAACCTGCCGTTTACATTGCGTTCGGTTCACCTTGGAACCGAAAGAGGCCGTGTGGTTATAAAACCGGGAATCAGGTATGGCGATCTGCACAGGTTCCATTACTTGTTGCGGCAGGATATTTTCCGGCAAATGGACGATGTAAAGGAATTCAGCCGGCAATTCAGGGTAAAAGTTGACGATGCAATCCGCAATAAAGTTGTTATCGATACATCGGATGGCAACGACGGCGCAAGTATTGGCGACCTGGTTGAAGAAAAAGACAGGACCATCGGTATACAGGCAGCCGCAGTGCAGCGATCGATGAGCCTGAACTTTACTGAGTATTCCAAAAATACAGAATGGAAAAATGGCCTTACCATAGCAACCAAAACATCAGGTGAACTGAAAAGCCAGCTTGGCAAGATCGTAAAAACCGAGTTCCCATCGCCTGCTGATTCGCTTATCGCCAATCCGCACAACAAATGGCTCGAATGGATCGAAGATATCCTCAGGCGCAGGGAAGAAAAGGAGGACGAGAAACTGCTGTTCCCGAATTTCGTCAAATTGCACCCCGGTGTCGAGCATTACGCAGGTGTGCCGAAAGGAGGAACATTTATATTGGTTTACGACAATACAAACCAGGTAGTAGCCGATTTCATGCTTCCGTTCTACTGCCCCGAAACTGCACAGGAACAGGACAATGAACCTGAACTGAAGTTGCCGACCCTGCGCGATCCGTGGCTCATAGCCGGTGGCATCCGAGTAATTACACCTATTGACAGGCTTGTAAACAGTAAAATTGATTTTGTGAAAGACGACCTCATCCGGAACAAAATTGATCTGATCGAGAAAGATATAAATTCCCGTTTCGACAGGCAGCAGTCGGAATACTTCGCTTCAATAAAGGAATCGCTGGGCACTGTAAGCAACGCCCTCACTTCCAGAATGAGTGCGAATGCTGCCGGAATCCTCAATCCTGAGATAACCGACTCCGGGCTTATCGAAAGGGTCAGTAATGTTACCGAACGTCAGAATGCCGTTTCATATATGCGGCGGAAAGCAGCCGAAGCCGGAACCGATACTGCAGCTAAGACGAAATATGAAGAACTGGCAAAAGAAGCTGAAAAGGAACTGGCTGTTTCGGTAAAAGATGCAGCTTCGTATGTGTCAGATAATAAAATGGATGTTTCGCCCGGTACCGAAGGATATAAGGCAATGATGGACGTAAATAGCGGTGTGCTCGCTGTTAATGAACCTGAAGTTAAGGCAGATATTACAAGCCATTTTGAAACGATAAAAGCAGGAACAGCCAGCCCGTCGCTCAACCTCTTCCTGGGCAGGATGATCGTTAAATAAATATATGGGAAGAAACTTTGACAGATATATAAAAGAGGTGGAACTAGAGATGAGATAGCATGAACTAACATAAAAATATATCTCGTCCCTACGGGACTTCAGCATCGGTGGGTTTTATTGTTCTACCAGCATTAAGTCCCTTGTCGGGACTGCAACAAAAATAAAAGGCAAGACCAGTAAAGATCTTGATTTAAAATAAAAGACATCAATTACCGAGTTAATACTTCGTTCTTTCTTGACCGGTGTTATTAACAATGTCCCATAGGGACATTATACAGGTAAAAAATAATGTTTAAAAATCGTAAAGTCCCGTAGGGACGACATAAAATCTTATATCCAAAACTCACCTATGTCATCCTCAGCGCATCGTATTCACAGCCAGAAATGGTTTATCAGGGCCGGCAGCGTTGAGGAGGCTATGGAGGTGCGCAGGCAGATTCACCAACAGCTTGATTCCGGGATCCCGGGCATTTTCGAAAAAGTACTCGACGGCTATGCTCCCAATGGCGAAACCACACATATTCCAAGGCTTGAGCTGATGCTGAAAATATCTTCATTGCAACAACTGATCGAAGAACTGCCCGGCTTGCTGGAAAAAGAGCTTTCCGAAAAACTCAGGGAGATAATAGCTTCCGGCAACGGCACAGTTCCCGGTAAGGAAAATCAAACCGGAATAACCATAAACAGCAATAAACTTCAGGATGTTATATTTTACCTACGGACCGGCACTTTACCATGGTATGTACAACAGGAAAACGTATCCGGATCGCTTAGGTCGTTTACTGAAATATTTCTTGAAATAAGGCCACAACTTATCGCTCACATCATTCAGAATACCGAGAAACCGGCGTTTTATTTCAGGCTCTTCCAGCTTTTCGGGCAGGATGAAGGAATATCATTTGCCACCGAATTGTTTCAAAAATCCAACCCTAGTTGGAATAAAGCCTTGATTTCTATACTATCACGTTTGATTCCCGATCCAGGCAACACCGCAAATGTTTATCTTCGATTAAGAACGGTTTCGGTTATTCTTTATGAAATGCTCCGTTCGAAAAACAGCCAGGTTAAACCCGATTATTACGAAGCAGTAACCCGGGAAGTGATACAAAGGGGAAATCTGAGTATCGACAATGAAACTGAATCCATTTTGGAAGAATTGCGGCACTTAAATGAGAAATCAACACTATATGCTTCCGGAAAAGAGCCGGAGATTTCTTTGCCTGTTGCTCATGATACAGATACTGAAGAACCTGAACCTTCAGAAATGAAGTTTCCCGGGTTCAAAATAACTGATTTGTTAATTGCTGAAAATAAAACCAATCCGCTTCCGGCTAATTCTCAGGAATATAAAGATCCGCTAGGATACTACAAACAAGATCATAACCAGGAACCGCTTATCCAACCCGCAAGACTTTCCGTTTTTCATGCAGGATTAATCCTTCTTCATCCGTTTATTCATCGGCTTTTTGTAGCAACAGGAATAAGCGAGGAGGAAAAACCGGGCATCCCATATCATCTCCTGCCCAAGGCAGCAGCTATGTTACATTACCTGGCAACCGGGAGTGAAGATGTGTTTGAATTTGAACTTGGATTAATAAAGGTTATGCTGGGCTTCGATCCCCAGTTCCTGCTTCCGCTTGCTCCCGGTCTGCTTCGCAGCAGCGATAAAGAAGAAGCAGAAGAACTCCTGCGGTCGGCAATTACGTATTGGAGCATTCTAAAGGATACATCAATACCTGGATTCCAGGGCACATTTATTCAAAGGCGCGGTATCCTTGTACGGCAGGAAGAAAACTGGAATTTACACATCGAGCGTTCAGCCTACGACCTATTGCTTGAGTACTTACCCTGGAGTATCTCCATTGTAAAACTACCCTGGATGACACAACCAATTTTTACAGAATGGTAGAGAAAATAGCTGATAACGCCCGTGACCTGGAACTTGAACTGGAATGGTTCAGTCATATCCTTTCGGCAAAGCTCCGGAATTACTTCGCGGGTGAGAATGCTCTTGTTAATATTTATGCAATTGCACCTCCCGATTTCTCGAAAAGCGATTCCTTTTACGGCAAATTTGTAACCAGCTGTGAACTCACTTTTGCTGAACGTCTTATTGTCATACTTGCATTAATTCCACATATCAGGCCCAGCCTTCTTGATCCCTTTTGGACTAAAAATGAAACAACTGAGCGCGGATTTACCGAATTCGGCGGTATGAGAGGTGTTAACCATGGCGGTTTTATGCCTACAGGCGAAACTGCGGCATTTATCCTGGCAGGTAACGACCTGGAATTGAGATTCGAAATGAATCATTTGTTTGCGGCCGATCATCCGTTTGCGAAACACAATATCCTTTTACTTTCAACAGTTGCTGCAGGTGAACCCATGCTGAGCGGCACTCTGACAATTTCTACGGAGCACCTCAACTGGTTTATTACCGGTATTGAACTGAAACCCAACTACAATTCCGAATTCCCCGCCCGGCTTATCGAAACACACCTCGACTGGGACCAGCTTATTTTGCCATCGTATACGCTTGAACAACTTGAAGAGATCAGAGATTGGATAAAGCATGGAAATACGTTGCTCGAAGATTGGGAAATGAACCAGAAACTGAAACCCGGGTTTACAAGCCTTTTTTATGGCCCACCGGGAACCGGCAAAACTTTCTCGGCATGCCTGCTTGGGAAATACTGCGGCTGTGATGTGTACAAGATCGATCTGAGCCTTATCATCTCGAAATACATTGGCGAAACAGAAAAAAACCTCGCCAAAATCTTTGATATGGCCGAACACAAAGGCTGGATACTTTTCTTTGATGAAGCCGACGCCCTTTTCGGGAAACGCACCAAGGTGAGCGATGCACACGACCGCTATGCCAACCAGGAAGTGAGCTACCTGCTGCAGCGCATCGAGGATTTTAACGGGGTGGTAATCTTAGCCTCCAATTTCAAGACCAATATCGATGCTGCTTTTACACGCAGGTTCCAGTCGATGATCAGTTTCGCAATGCCAAAAGCCAGCGAACGTTTCAAAATCTGGCAGAATGCTTTTTCGAAAAAAGCGAGGCTCGAAAAAACTGTCGATCTGCATAGCATTGCCGAAAAGCATGAAATCTCGGGAGGGACAATTATGAATGTAGTTCGCTTTGCCTCTTTAAGGGCACTAAGCCGCAACAGTAGTATAATTCTTGCTTCCGATATCAACGAAGGAATCCGCCGTGAACTTCACAAAGAAGGAAGAATGCTGTAAGTTGTTCATCTACAATGATCCAATTGAATAACCTGACCTGTTTAGAAGTTAATGAGTGATGAATTTAATAGGTACGATTTACGAATTTATACATCGATAAATCTTCCATTTGACCCTCGTAACTCGTCAATTGTAAATTGTTATCAAAATTGAGACTTTCTTGTTTAAGGAAATAAAACATTAAGCTATGCCTGACCCTAAGACCCAACCTTTACCCGCAGTGCCTCCTCAACCGGCTGCCGCCTCGACAACACAGACACCCGGAGTTAATACCCCCGCTGCCGCACCGGTTTGCGATGAAGCTACAAAAAAAGCCAAGGATGACTTTAAAAATAAGGGCGTTTATGGCCCTCGCAACCTCAGCCCGCCCGAAACAGGAATAGGAGCCTTCCTGGCTATGTACTTCCCGTATGCAAGCATGCTGCTGGTAATTATCAGCGGAAAAACCAAATTCATTAACGGCCTGAAATTAAGCGGAACAACTGTAAGTTCGGATGAACCAAAACTTACAGCGTTTGCAACCTTATTAACCGAAATCGGGGATGCCGCTCTCAACAGCGATATAGTTCCGGCCTATACATGGGCAAACGATGAGAAAAGCAAAGCCCAGGAATCGTTTAAGGCACGTATTAAGGAAACTGTCGATCTATGGCAGAAACCTGGGTTTAGTTTCGCTATCAAGGATATATGCTGGGATGATATCACTGCCAAACCTGCAATTGTAATTAATGTCGAAAGTGTGGGAGACGCACAGTTTGTCAGCCCGGGTACAAACAATATCGACAACCTGCAGGTTAGGTTGGTAAAAGTACCACAAAAGAGGGATTTAAGCGGTGTTATTGCCAAGGTAAATAAAGCGCTTGCCGCCAAGAAAAAGGCTAATAAACGCTGGAGAGCAACAAATGAAGCAGTTGACACTATTCCAGGTGCGGAAGTTTCGGCAACTAAAAATCTATCGGGTACCAAGGATAAAGGCTATTCCGAAATGACGCTTGCCAGTTCGGACCTGGAAAGTACACCCAACGAAAAAAACAACAGGCAATCGCTGCTTCGCCGCCAGGTGTTTTTCGGGAAAGGCCAATTTTACCTGCAATCCGAACAAAGAGAAGAACTCAAAAAGTTTCACCAGGATTTTAAAGAAGGTGACGAAAAGCCAGAAAACAGCATGGTTACGCTGGTTGGACATGCTTCCTCATCGGGCAGACCTGACCTGAATAAAAGTCTCACCGAAAAACGCATCGAATCTACTGTCGGATATTTGAAAGCACTGGGCTTTAAGAAAACAGCTTCTAGGATTAATACGGTAAATTCATCCACCTCTGAGATGGATAAAGAACAGGAAGAAGCATCAAAAAGTGCTGATCCTGCAGTAAGCAGTAAAGTTTTCAAGGATGAACCCTACCAGCGTGTTGACCTGGTTGTGGGCAGCGGTGAAATGCAAAACACGGTGGCACACGAATTTGGACATGTATTTGGACTAAGAGACGAATATGTTACAAAAGGAACATCATTTTCGGGAACAGGTAAGGCTGCCGGTGAAGAAGTTGGCCATAGCAAAATGTCGGAAGACATTGGCGCAGGAAAAGCTACCGCCGAGAACAGCGACAATATGATGTCGATGGGTAACAAGGTTCGTGCCCAGCATTATGCAACTTTTGGATGGGCGCTGAAACAACTGACAGCGAAAGACTGGGTAATTAAGTCCTAACCTGGAAAAGCCTGATAAGATTTAAATAGTTCAAAACCATAAATCCAATCCCCATGTGGCCGAGATTAAGAATCATGAAACAGAAATTTACAACGCTGGAGTATGCTCCGCGTTACTCAAGGCTGAAAGGTGAACTAACCAGTTACCGTCCGCTCCTCGACAGGCGGATTGCCGATGCAAACGCCGCCAGCGCCAGCTGGGCGGTTCAGGCCCTGAAACTTCTTGATATTACCGAAGACTACCTTCGGCACAACAAAATTGATGAAGCCTGGAAAAGCCTTCATACTGCAAGGCGGCTCGAAATCCATTCGTACAGCGATGCCGAAAGGCTCGCAACAGCCAAAATAGTATTTCACGAAGCGGAAAAACTAAACGAATGGCGAAAGGAATCCATTATCAATATGCTTGGGACAAAAAAGGAAGGCGTAACCCAGGCTCCCGATGTAGCAACGCTTATAAAGGCTGTGGAAGTCAAGGACGAAGACTACGATAACCAGTACTACCGTAACCGGCTTGCGCGCAACATGTTCTGGCTCCTTTCGTTTATGTTGTTCGTAGTTATTTCCTGTATCGTACTCTATATTGCACTCGTTATCCAGAACCTTGGAAGCGATTACGGAAACAAATTGAGCTTAACCGGTTATATAATCGGGGTTGTATTATTTGGCCTGCTGGGAGCGCTCACGAGCGCCATACTATTCACACGCAATACATCGCAATCATCGCGAATAACCGAACTAGGAAGCAGCGATGTGATAACCCTGAGCAAATTATTTATAGGCGCAGGGTTTTCGATCTTTATTTACCTTCTGCTGCGTTCATCGGCTTCCGACAGTATTAAACTTTTCAATTTCACGGTTTCAACTCCCTATGATTACTTTGCCATAGCTTTTGTATCGGGCTTCAGTGAGATACTTGCCCGGAAAGCCATTAACCTCTTGCTAGGGAAAGAAACAGAAAACTCAAAAAAGAAACCCGCAGGAAATGCAGTTTAGGAGAATTGTATGCCCGAAGAGGATAAGGCTTTAAAAAGACTATTTCCACCCCGAAATAGTCTTTTTTCTTTTTTCTGTGAACCAAAGCAGCCCTAATATGTTCAATCATCTCGATAAGACTTTCTATCCTCTTGATAATAAATGAGAATCGAAATTCAGCTTTTATAACCGCCAATTATAAATACAGGTTTTGTCATTTAAGAGAAATGTTTAAATTTAACCAATAAAAACAAGAATCCAAACCAATCAATTGACTCCCTGATAACAAGTTGAAAAACAAAGATGACATGTTTTTAAAACGATTCGCAAAACAACGCACGAAGTTTCAGGCAATTATGGCCC
>CAISRK010000472.1 GCA_903887815.1 uncultured Bacteroidales bacterium
TGATAAACAGGGATTTATTTTTCGATACATTCGTAATTTCTCCTGTAGCAAAATTAACTTTTACCATATCATTCTGTTGTAAATCAAGCTCTTCGAGTTGTCCTGGGGAATAAGTAAGTATAGGGAGTGCTGCATTAATAGCATTTCTTTCGTAGATAGCCCCAAAGGATTCCGCAATTATTGCAGTGCATCCCAGCGACTGGAAACAATCAACCGCCTGCTGCCGCGAACTGCCTGCGCCAAAGTTCTTGGTTGTGAACACAATATCACCAGGCTGGGCTTTCTTGGCAAAGTCTTCGAATCCTTTAAGGTTGTCGAAAGTATACTGGCCCATTTCCTTAATATTGGTTATAGTAAGATACCGGTTGTGGAAAATCATGTCGGTATCTATGTCATCCTTCAGGATAACCCAGGCACGCCCTTCTATGATTTCAGGCTTTTCGGTTTTAGTACGCACAACTACATCGCGGTGTTTATACTCCGGTTTAACAAACGAAGCAGGAATTTCGGGAATAGAATCCGGTGTGGTGATATAACCGGCTATGGCTGATGCTGTAACCACATCAGGCGAAGCCAGATACATGGAACCTTTTCCCTGCTTCCCTGAGAAATTCCGGTTCCCGGTACTGATAGTAATTTCATCCGGTCCGTTCTGCCCAACCTGTCCTGCAGCGCATCCGGCACAGCCCGCATTCGAAACCAGCGCCCCGGCATCTTTGAATATTTGTATCAGACCTTCATCGAGAGCTTCGCGCCAGATTGCATCCGTAGTTGGTACAATTTTTAAAACAACACCAGGAGCGACCTTCCGGTTTTTTAGCAGACTGGCTGCTATACGCAGATCTTCCATACGCCCGTTGGTACAACTTCCGAGGAATGCCGAATCAATTTTTGTGTTCCTTACGCTTTCAACCGATACATCGTCATGAGGATGGCCCGGGTTGGCTACCATGGGTACGAAATTCGCTATTTCGATTTCATGTACAAACAGGTATTTTGCATCCTCTGAAGCTTTAATTGTATCAAACCGGATTCCTGAAAGGTTATGAAGTTCATTCAGTATTTTTTCGTTAGGGCTGAATAGTATGATTATTGCTCCCATTTCCGTTCCCATCGAAGCAATGGTGATCCTTTCGTCGAGCCTGAGGTCTTCAACTGCATCACCTTCAATTTCAACTGAATAGCCCAGCAGTTTATTGGCACCGTAAATAGATAACAAGTTTAAAACTATATCCTTTGCGGTTACATTCGGGGGACGTTTTCCTTTCAGAACAAGCTTCACCGATTCCGGTACCTTGAACCATACTGATCCTTTAGCCCATGCAGCAGCAATATCCTGGTCGCCCATTCCCTGACCGAAAGCCCCGATGGCACCCATAATATTGGCATGCGAATCGGTTGAAACAAAAGTGCTACCTGGGTAAGCAAGTCCTTTGTCGATTGCAAGGTGAGTTCCGACTCCCGAATCGATGTCGTAAACCTTAATGTCATTCTGCCGGGCAAAAAGCCTGCAGAAATGCTGGTTTGCAGCATATTTCTGATCCGAACCGCCCGGGTTACAGTCGAAGGTGAAAAATGTCCGGGTGGCATCATGCACACTCAGCCCGTTGTTCAGGATATTTTCAACCACATTGGCACCGCCGAAATCGCGTGCCGCCCGTGCATCGATAAATACATCCACTATATCACCCGGTTTAACGGTTGCCTGGCTGCTATGGCCGGCTATTATTTTTTCTATTATTGTCATGGCTCAAATTTTGGTTTAAAGGTTCCCCCTCTCCTTCAGGAGAGGGGGACAGGGGGTGAGGAATTACAATTTTAATCGCTCCCTGAATGGTTCAAATGTCATAAAATCAGCATGATGCACTATATAGGCTTCGGTTGTGCGTTTTACCATATCACCTTCGCCGGCATGGGTAGCAATGATATGACAAACAGCTGCAGGAACCCCGCATTTTTCAGCAAGCGACACCCCTGAGAACGGGTGCCTCACGTATTTCCCGTAGCTTCCCTGTACCGATTTTCCATCCTTCATTTCATACTCAAGCAGTTTCCCTACATCGGCCAGGATTGCTCCGGCGATTAGCACATCCATATTAACGGGAAGGTCGTTCCTGAAGAATTCATTCATTTTATTGCCAGAATCAAGTGCTATATGCACCACGCAGCGTTTGTGATCCATGAAAGTAACTTTGAGGTCAGGACCGCAAAGCAATGTGAACGGAATGGTATTAAGATCGTCAGGGGTAAGAACGCTTTGCTGTAATGCCAGGGCCCAGGTTAGCGTGGTTTTTTCCTTTAGATCATAGTCCTTGATCCATTCCAGTTCAGGCCACAACAGTCGGGCCTCGTCGATGTATTTTTTATCAATATTCATATACAGGAGGTATTAATGAGAGAGCTGCCGAAAGGGCGGATCTTCAAGTTTTGAACAATTTTAACTGAGTTTGGCAATGATTGCATCAGCCATCTGCACTGTCGAAGCTGCACCCTGGTTAACAACATCAGGAGTGCCTTTCATCTTAAGCATATCATAGGCTCTTACTTTCCCTTCAGTAACTACATCAGCAATTGCTTTGCGTATACGGGCTGCCATTCCCATTTCGCCTAGGTGTTCGAGCATCATAACTCCCGAAAGAATCATTGCAATCGGGTTAACAATCGATACCGGGTAGTCGGCATATTTTGGAGCCGATCCGTGAGTAGGTTCGAATACGCTCACACCGCTTTCAGGGTTAAACTGTGCCGAGGTTGCAAATCCAAGACCTCCGATGAGTCCTGCAAATGCATCGGAAACTATGTCGCCGAACATATTACCAGCAACAATTACATTATAGTTTTCAGGATTTTTTGTTAACCACATGGTCATGGCATCGATGTTCACGTCTTCGACACGGATATCAGGATACTCGTTCTTGCTCATTTCCTGTGCAACTTTGAGCATCATGCCGGAGGTTTCACGAATTACATTTGGTTTCTCACAAACTGTAATTTTGTTAAAACCACGCTGTTTGGCGTATTCAAAAGCTGCTTTTACAATACGGGTAACATATTTCTTTGTAAAAATACGGGTCGATACAGCCAATTCAGGGCGAGGGCACCAGGCAAAATTTGACCTGAATTTCGGGTGTGTCATTAATGCATCATACACCTGGTCGGAAGGATTTGTCCACTCAACACCTCCGTATAATCCTTCGGTATTCTGACGGAATATCATTACATCAACTTCAGGTTCTTCGATCCCGTTTTGCCCCCTGCGAATAAAATTCAAAGGATTCCCTTTCAGGGTTTTACATGGGCGCATGCAGATGTCGAGATCAAAATACTGGCGCATTGTAACTATCGGGCTATAGTAAGTAAATCCTTTTCCCAGGAGTTCCGGGGCAAGTTCAGCTGCAGTTTTGTCTTTCGGTTTGGATGTGATAGCTCCGAATAATCCTATTTTATGTTCTTCCAAAAGTTTAATGGTGCGGTCGGGCAGAGGATTGCCTTCTTTACACCAGAATTCCCATCCGATGTCGCCATTAACGTATTCAGCTTCAAATCCGGCAGCATCGAGGACACGGATACACTGATCAAGTACTACTTTTCCAATACCATCACCTGGCATTGATACAATGGTTCTTTTTGCCATAATTTTAATAAGTTTTTCCTTGTTATTTAATAAACAATATGCGACAAAATTATAATTTCAATCTTGATTAACAAGCGGTTTGAATATTTTTTTTTAACATTCAAAAGCCAATTAGTGCGCTATTTATCTACTTGTTTATTCATGCCGATATGCCTATATTATTATTATAAAATACATATAATCAGCTATATATGAGATTGGATTAATTTGTTGCGAATCAATTAACATATACTGGAAATTCAATATGATAAAGAAATAGAACTATTGATGGTAATTTAATTCTGCTTTGAACTTCTGCAATTTTAATTTTCTTATCAAAATGCGAATTGGATGTCAATTCTTTTTCAGGCCAAAGTATCAGGAATTTTCTCAATCAAACTCACTTTCGTTTTTACCTTGATTTAACTACTTTTGCAGCCTCTAAACCACTAGCATTAGCATTGCTTTGCCAAATACATACCGAAATGGATCAAAAGGCATTATTAAAAAGTATAGAAGGACCTGTATTTGCAAAAATTGCAGAAGCATCGGCCGTTCTGGATACAGATGCCTATGTTATCGGTGGATTTGTGCGTGATCTGCTCCTCGGAAGACCAAGCAAAGATCTGGATGTAGTTACTTCGGGTGACGGAATTGAACTGGCAAATGCTGTGGCATTATTGCTTAAAGTGCAGAAAGTCAGTGTTTTTAAGACATTCGGTACTGCCATGTTTATGTACCACGACTGGCAGATTGAATTTGTTGGGGCCCGCAAGGAATCGTACAGCAGCGACTCGCGCAACCCTCAGGTGTCGCCCGGAACGATCGAGGACGACCAGAAACGGCGCGATTTTACTATTAATGCCCTGGCTATAAGTTTGCAGAAAAACAGTTTCGGGCAGCTCATCGATACTTTCGGGGGCATTAATGATCTTGCTAACCGGGTTATCCGGACACCGGGTAATCCGGATATTACATTTACCGATGACCCGTTACGAATGATGCGTGCAATACGTTTCGCTTCGCAGCTTAATTTCGAAATACTTCCCGAAACACTTGATGCCATTACCCGTAATGCTTCCCGCATCAGTATTATCACTATGGAAAGAATCAGCGAGGAATTAAATAAAATAATCCTCACCGAAAAACCTTCAGCCGGTTTCTATCTGCTTGACAAAACCGGCCTGCTGGATCTTATATTTCCTGTTTTTACTGCACTAAAAGGAGCCGAGTATATCGATGGTAAGGGGCATAAAGACAATTTTAAGCATACACTCGAAGTTCTCGACCGAATAGCTCCGAACACCAATAACCTCTGGCTGCGCTGGTCGGCATTGCTGCACGATATAGCCAAGCCGGTTACACGCCGTTTCGATCCCCAAACAGGGTGGACGTTCCATGGGCATGAGTTCCGCGGAATGAAAATGATCCCTTCTATTTTTACAAATCTGAGGTTGCCTCTTAATGAGAAACTGAAATATGTTCAAAAAATGGTTTTACTGCATCTTCGACCCATAATACTGGCCGAGGACATAGTAACAGATTCGGCAGTCCGCAGGTTACTTATTGAAGCTGGCGATGATATCGATGACCTGATGACCTTGTGTGAGGCCGATATAACTTCGAAGAACCTGGCTAAAGTGCAGAAGTACATGGCTAATTTTGAAGTTGTAAGAACCAAACTTAAAGAAATTGAGGAGAAGGACAACCTGCGCAACTGGCAGCCACCTGTTTCAGGTGAAGTGATTATGAGAGCATTCGGACTTGCACCCTGTAAACAGGTAGGTATCATTAAAAATGCTATTCGTGAAGCTATCCTTGAAGGTGAAATTCACAATAACTTTGAAGAAGCATACCAACTCATGCTTCGGGAAGGGGCCATTCTCGGTTTATTTTTTTTAAATCAAAAAGTTGATGTTCCGGGCGAAAATCTTTCTACCGGGAATGCGGATTAATAAATAATTTCATACCTTTACATAACAAAAACTACCAATCTCAAAGTATTATGCAAGCATACCGTTTCAGGCTTTTATATGAAGAACAGGATGATTTTCTGCGCGATATTGAAATAAAGCCGGGGCAAACATTTAAGGATTTCCATGATATCGTTCTGCAGTCAGTTGATATTGAGGGAAATGAATTAGCTTCTTTTTTCATGTGTGATCCGCTCTGGAATAAACAGTTGGAAATCACCTTAATAGACATGGGATTGAAAGAACCGGATCCGGAATTTGATGATGACGATGATCGAAAACCGGTTAATGTGCCAATTCCTGTCAAAATAATGCAGGATGTAAAAATACGGGAGGTGATTGATGACCCTCATCAACGCATTCTTTTTGAATATAATTTCCTAAATCCCAGGACCTTCTTTATTGAACTTATCAAGATTGTAGATGCCGATCCTAAGAAGAATTATCCTCAATGTGTGAAAAAGGAAGGTACACTCACCCCGACTGTGGCGCCAAATTTTTTATCCTTTCTCGATGACCCGGATGAAGATGCCATGCTTGGAGAACTGGATAAGATGATCGAGAATGGTGAACTGGAAGAAGAAGTTGATGAAAACTATACAACAGAACCCGAGTGGTAAGTTTTCTAATGCAGTGAGTTTCCTGATTCTATTCCTTCTTAAATTTATTGATAAACCAAACCGTTGAGAAATTCCGGGAAATACCTCGTTGTTATTGCTGGTCCTACAGCAGTGGGTAAAACAGATATTGCTATCCAGGTTGCCGGGAAATTCGGCACAGAAATAATTTCGGCCGATTCCAGGCAATTATACAGCGAGATGACAATCGGCACAGCAAAACCGGATGCCATTCAACTTGCACAGGTTAAACATCACTTTATCGGGCAGTTATCAATTCACGATTACTACAATGTTTCATTATTTGAGAACCAGGTACTGGAAGTGCTGAACAGTCTTTTTCAGATGCATGATGTTGTAGTAATGGCGGGAGGTTCAGGTTTATATATTGACGCTGTATGCCTGGGAATTGACGATTTTCCGGATCCCAGGCCTGAACTACGTAAATACTTAAAAGGGATATACCTCGATGAAGGGATAGTAAAACTCCAGGAAATGCTTTTTCAGCTTGATCCTGAGTACTATGCAGTTGTTGATATCCAGAACCCAAACCGCTTGCTGCGTGCCCTTGAAGTATGCCATACTACGGGGCGAAAATTTTCGGAGCAAAGGTCAAATAATACGAAAAAGCGTGATTTTAATATAGTTAAAATCGGGTTGAACCTGCCCAGGCCTGAGCTCTTTAACCGCATTGGTTTACGGGTGGATCAAATGATTGAAAACGGCCTTGTGCAAGAGGTTGAAAGTTTGTTGCCCTTCCGCCACCTGAATGCACTAAATACAGTCGGGTACAAAGAGATTTTCGAATTCATTGATTCGCAAATTACGATTGAGCAGGCAATTGAGAATATAAAAACCCATACCAGGCGTTATGCCAAAAGGCAACTTACCTGGTTTAACCGTACCGATGAATACACCTGGTTTGGACCATCGCAATTAAACGAAATAACCAGCTATTTATCAATTACTTGTAAATAGCTGGTTGTAGCATCCCGGATTGAAACCGGCATTTCAATGTTTTATTTCAGATACTGATCGAGCCAGCGGAAAAATTCCCTTTGCCACAGCACGCTGTTTTGAGGGCGTATTACCCAATGGCTTTCTTCGGGGAAATGCAGGTAACGTGCCGGTATGCCGCGGAGTTTAGCTGCATTGTAGGCTGCCATACCTTGTGTATAGGGAATCCTGAAATCATTTTCACCTTCAATTATCATGATTGGGGTATCCCATTTGTCTACAAACTTGTGCGGGGAATTGGCATAGGAATGATCAACACTCTTGTTTCCTTTTTCCCAGTAAGGGCCTCCGAGATCCCAGTTCACGAACCACATTTCTTCAGTTGTAAGGTATTGGTCTTCAAAGTTAAACATACCGCAATGTGAAATGAATACTTTAAACCTTTTTTCGTGATGACCGGCAAGCCACAGGACCGAAAATCCGCCGTAACTGGCACCAACAGCTCCAAGTTTATCCTTATCCACGAAAGGCTCTTTTGCCATTTCATCAACAGCAGTAAGGTAATCCTTCATGTTTTGTCCGCCGTAATCGCCGCTGATCTGGTCGTTCCATTCCTGGCCGAAACCAGGCAAACCCCGGCGGTTAGGAGCTATAACAATGTAGCCGTTAGCTGCCATGATCTGGAAATTCCAGCGGTACGAGAAAAACTGGCTTACCATACTTTGAGGACCTCCTTCACAGAAAAGCAGTGTAGGGTACTTCTTATTCGGTTCAAAATCAGGAGGATAAATAACCCAGGTAAGCATTTTCTTATTGTCGGTTGTTGTCATCCATCGTTCTTCAACTTTAGCCGAACGGACATCTTTCAGGATTTCACGGTTCGTATACGAAAGTTGTGTTTCGTTACCACTTGCATCAATTTTATAGATTTCGGTAGGCTGAAGCATCGACTGTTTCGAAACAATAAGATACTTTCCGGCAGTTGAAACCGATAAATAATCAAAATTCCCTTTACTGATCTGCTTGATTTCACGCGAGATTGTGTTCAGCGAGTAAACCTGCACTGTACCGTTTATAGAGCTAAGGAAATAAATCATTTTCCCGTCGGGCGACCAGCAGAAATTATTAGCGTTCTGATCAAATTTCTCCGAAAAATCCGAATATTTCGCTGTTGCAAAATCATAAATCATGATCCGGTCTTTATCGGCTTCAAAGCCGTTACGAGCCATACTCCTCCAAACCAGTTTTTTACCGTCGGGCGAAAATACAGGGTCCTGGTCATAACCGGCAATTCCATCTGATACATTAGTTTCAACGCCCGTTTTCAGGTCATAAACGTATATTTCGGAATTTGTACTTAGTGAGTATTCGAGCCCTGTAAGCTTTTTACAGGTGTATGCTATTTTGTCGCTTTGCGGACTCCAGCCTATCTGCTCCATTCCTCCCCATGGAGCCATGGGCGATTCGAACCTCTGGTTATCCATAATGTCCTTGCTGCCAGCCAGTTTATACTCACTCCCGGTATTTTCTTCATAAACCGGAGCAACGAAAATATGGCTGTAACTATAGTCGGACCAACTGTCCCAATGACGGTACATAAGGTCGTCCTCGATGCGGGCATTTGCCTTGGGAAGATCAGGGTAAAGGTCATTAGCGGTTTTATCGAGTTTAACACGCTGTGTATAAAGAAAGTACTTCCCATCAGGTGAGTAGCTGAAACCCGTAATGTCGGCTCCTGTATTACTTATTTTTTTTGCATCGGAACCATCCGTATTGGCTTCCCATACCTGTATGGAGCCTGCTTCGGCCGAAAGGAAGGCAATTTTTTTACCGTCAGGTCGGTAAATCCCGTTGATTTCACTGCCCTTGAAGTTTGTGACTTTGACAGCATTCCCGCCAGTAACGGGCATGGTGTAAATGTCACGGTTCCCTTTGTTTGCTGCCAGGTCGTACCAGCTAACACCATAAAGGATAGTTTTTGCATCAGGCGATACCTGTATGTCGCTAACGCGACCTAATTTCCATAGGAGTTCAGGCGTATATCGGTCGGCAATTGTACTTGGCTGTGCAACAGCGACACCTGCAGCTGCAATAAGCAACAGGATGGAATGAATCAGTTTTTTCATCACTAATCTTAAATTAATATCACTTGCGAAAGTAGAAAAGATAATTCAATTAGTAATAAAATTACTCCTTGTAATGCTGAAATCAAAAGTGGAGGCGTTAAAGTTTGAGGCGGGTGACAGACAAGTTGCTTCAAGCTGAATTCATATTGACTTTATTCTCCGGGTATTCAGTTTTTACAAGGAATCAAGCGTGGAAATGCCTATTTTTACACCTTAATTAGCAGGAATTTTATATAAATAAGTATGCAAA